>JAZOWM010000071.1:0-2634 GCA_045659225.1 Alistipes sp. | reverse complement strand
CTCAGACTCGCGGTCTCAAGAGCGATAAGTCCACTGAACGTTTCCGCGATGTCATACTCGCAGATGTTGCCAAGTTGCAGCAGAAGGAGGAGAGAGATATGTATGCTATTTGTCTTGGTGACCTCGTTTACAACTGGATGTATACATATGACGATTATGTAGATGTATTGGGCAAGGCTACGCTGCCTATGTTTAGCGTGGTGGGTAACCACGATTACGACCAAAAGAACATCTTCGAGACACGTTTGGGTTCGCAGTTCTTCGAGGCCTACCTTGCGCCATTGAACTACTCATTCAATATCGGCAAGCTCCACTTTGTGGTATTGAATACTATCGACTATAGCCGCGAGAATATCAAGGAGCGCTACAAGGAGGGACTCGAGGCACAGACTTGCGAGTGGTTGGAGAACGACCTTAAGTATGTGCCGAAGGAGAGCACTATCGTAGTTTGTGGTCACGCTCCAATCTTTAAGTGGCGCGATACCGAGGGTGATAACAGCGTAAACTTCAAACGATATAGCGAGCTGTTAGCTCAATATAACAAGGTCTATGCTTGGGCAGGTCACACCCACCAGAACTATGCTTACAACTATTCTAACTCTACGAAGTATCCAAACCTCAAGAATATCGAAGCTATTATCGTAGGACGTTGCTCTGGTCAGATTCGCCTCAACCGCGAGTTGAATACCGATGGCACACCTAATGGCTATATGGTTGCAGAGGTAGATGGCGATAAGATGGAGTGGTACTACAAGAGTGTAGGCCACGATCGCGACTATCAGATGCGTGTCTATTCGCCTACACGAACCGAGAGTGAGTATGTGAAGGCTAATATCTGGAATCACTCACCTGAGAGCTGGAGCACTCCAGAGTGATGGGAGAATGGAGTGAAGGTTGCCGATATGGTATGCAATGGCAAGGAGTACGATCCAGACTATCTTAAGATTTATGCACAGCACAATGATCAAAAGCTTGGAACGACCGAACGTAAGTATTCGAAACCATCGAAAGTGCCATTCTTGTTCCGCGTAGTGCCTACTGCTGGCGTTCGTTCGGGCGAAGTACGTGTAACCGATAACTTCGGTAGAACATATATCCAAAAGGTAGAGTGGTAGAATAAGTCTCTGTAGAGCAGAGATAATACTAAAAGAGCCGACTTTCAAAGTCGGCTCTTTTAGTGTGTTCTATTCTATTATTTTGTCTTGTAGGTGCATTTGTATTGCCCCTTTGCAAGTTTAAGAATCTTGCTCTTCAAGAGGTTGCGGCGCAAAGGTGAGAGGTGGTCAGTGAATACCTTACCCTCCAAGTGGTCGTACTCGTGCTGAATTACGCGTGCAGGGTAGCCCGAGAACTCCTCATCGTGCTCCACGAAGTTTTCATCCAAGTAGCGCATACGAATCGATACGGGGCGAACAACATTCTCGTGGATACCTGGAATCGAAAGACAACCCTCCTCGAAGTGTGATGTCTCTGCCGAACTCTCGTAAATCTCGGCATTTACAAACACCTTGCGGAAGTCTGCCAACTCGGGATTCTCCTCTGCCCAAGGGGTGCAATCCACGATGAAGAGGCGGATATTCTTACCAATCTGCGGTGCTGCCAAACCTACACCACTTGCCTCTCCGAGTGTGAGCCACATATCATCGACCAACTTCTTGAAGTCAGGATAAGAAGCATCAATGTTTGCACTTGGCTTACGCAATGTTGGATTTCCGTAAATGACTATTGGGTAAATCATAAAATCTTTTAATTCTCAATTCTTAATCCTCAATTCTCAATTATAATTTTGCTGCCATGTAGGACTGCAAAATTATCGTCGCAGCCACCTTATCGACCAACGCCTTATCGCGACGAGCCATCTTGCCGATGCCGCTCTCGCGGATTGTGCGCTGTGCCATCACCGAGGTAAATCGCTCATCGTATAGAACGATCTCCTTATCGGGAAAATTGTGGCGGAGGCGACCAACTAATGGCTCGATGTAGCGCATTGTTTCGCTCTTCTCGCCATTCATCTGCGAGGGCTTGCCTACAACGATTGTGGTTACATCCTCCTTGGCGCAGTAGTCGGCAACGAACTTCTCGAGCTGCTTGGTCTCGACCGTTTCGAGCGCACCTGCAATAATCTGCAACGGGTCGCTAACCGCCAAACCTGTGCGCTTAACGCCATAGTCTATTGCAAGTATACGCCCCATAAGGTCTGCCTTAAAACTCTTACTTCAACTTCTTGTACAACTCGCGGAACGAAGTCTCCTTCTCGACCATTGCGTAGAGGTCTGCAATAGCAACACGCTCCTGCTGCATCGAATCGCGGTGACGGATAGTCACGGTGTTGTCCTCCAAAGTCTGGTGGTCAACAGTTACGCAGAATGGGGTACCTACTGCATCCTGACGGCGGTAACGCTTACCGATAGAGTCCTTCTCATCGTATGCTACATTGAAGTCAAACTTCAACGAATCGATAATCTCACGAGCCTTCTCTGGGAGTCCGTCCTTCTTAACGAGAGGCATAACCGCAACCTTGGTTGGAGCCAAGCAAGCAGGGATGCGCAATACTACGCGCTCCTCGCCATTCTCCAACTTCTCCTCGCAGTATGCAGCCGACATAATCTGCAAGAACATACGGTCAACACCAAT
>JAZOWM010000070.1:0-9163 GCA_045659225.1 Alistipes sp. | reverse complement strand
GGTATCACAAACTCTCCTCGTATGGTATATCCCCAACCACCATTATAATACTCTACGGATAGTTTCTCGCTATTCTCATCGCTACGCACCCTACCCTCTAAAAGTGGTTTTAATTGAGGTAATGCTGGATGGGAGGAGCGAAGCAACTGTGCTATACGATAGTGGCGAACATCTCCCTCCTCGGCAAAGAGTCTTTCTACTCTCTCCAACATCTCGTCCTCACCCTTTACTGCTAAGTTTGGAGATATAAGGAGTTTATCACTCTTTAATAATAATTTCCCAAGACTTTTATCCAACGATAAGGCGGCCAAGACTGTTGTTATCAAGGCTATAGGATAGTCATCTATACTCTTATTAAAATTGGTAAAGGAGCGTTCGGGATGTTGATATTGTGGTGTTCCTATCTCAACGCAATCATTAGAGGTGAAATCAGGACGATACATTGCATCGAAATCCACCAAGTGAAAACCATCTCTCCCGAGGATTATATTCTCGAGCTTAAAATCACCGTGAGCCCACTCGCTATTCAACACCTCCACAGCAAAATCTTCGAACATACGAGAAAGAGCCTCTATTTTAGTAGGTCGTTTACATAGCTCCTCAACCTTACAAAATAGATCTTCTCCTTCATACCACTCGCACAATACCACATCCACCAAACACGTACTACCATCCGAAGAGGCTATAAGTAGCTCATTCGGATAGTAATTCTCTCCATATATAGCTCTGAGGTTATTATGTGGACGCAGATATACTCGCAATGCCGAGTGGACTCCATCAACCATAACCTCGAAGATTATAGCTGTGTTTCCTACTCTACATTTAGGAAGCCCATCCTCGTTACATATAGGAAATACCGAAAGTGTGCCAAGAGTACGCGACATCTCGTCAAGATGCAGTACCGATAGCATACATTGTGAAACAGAATATATCAAAGGAGAGAGTTATGTCAAAGGAATTAAACGAGTTACTCTACTCGTCCAAGCGAATGATGTTTGCTCCGATAGCATTCAAGCGTCCCTCGATATCGCGATAGCCACGATCTATCTGGTCTATATTTTGGATTGTGCTTACTCCATCTGCACTCATTGCCGCAATCAGCAACGCCACTCCCGCACGAATGTCGGGCGAGGACATCTTGGCTGCACGAAGTTGATGCTGGTGATCCTGACCAATAACTGCTGCACGATGCGGATCGCAAAGGATAATCTGTGCACCCATATCTATCAACTTATCGACAAAGAAGAGACGGCTCTCGAACATCTTTTGATGAATCAAAACTGTACCCTTTGCCTGGGTTGCCACAACAAGGAAAATCGACAACAAATCGGGAGTTAAACCTGGCCACGGAGCATCGGCAATTGTCATTATCGAACCATCAATAAAACTCTCGATACTGTAGTGGTCTTGTTGAGGGATATAGAGATCATCACCTCGGCGCTCCATCGCAATACCAAGGCGTGCAAATTGTGCAGGGATAATGCCGAGATTTTCGAACGATACACCCTTGATGGTAAGTTCCGAGCGGTTCATTGCTGCCATACCGATGAAGCTACCCACCTCAATCATATCGGGCAACATCGTATGGGTAGTACCTCCGTGCGACTCCACACCCTCAATCTCGAGAAGATTGGATCCTACACCCGTAATCTTTGCTCCCATACGGTTAAGCATCTTACACAACTGTTGCAAGTATGGTTCGCAAGCGGCATTGTAGATGGTAGTCTTGCCTTTAGCAAGGACTGCTGCCATAACAATATTGGCAGTACCTGTTACCGAAGCCTCATCGAGCAACATATATGTACCCTTCAACTCCTTAGCTTTAACCGAAAAGAAGGCTTCGGCAGCATCAAAGTCGAACTCTGCACCGAGTTTCTGGAAACCTATAAAGTGGGTATCAAGGCGGCGGCGACCAATTTTATCTCCTCCTGGCTTTGGAATATATCCCACACCAAAACGCGCCAAGAGTGGACCCACGATCATCACCGAACCTCGCAAACGCGCACAACGATTGCGGTAATCATCGCTGGTTAGATAGTCGAGGTTTATATCCTTTGCACAGAACGAGTAGCACTCCTCCGACAGACGCTCAACCTTCACACCCATAGCCTGCAAGAGGTCAATAAGCTGAATTATATCGAGAATCTGCGGAACATTATCAACTACCACCTTCTCCTCTGTAAGAAGTGTAGCGCAGATAATTTGCAGCGCCTCATTCTTTGCACCTTGAGGTTTTATTTCACCCGATAATCGGCGACCACCTTCAACCTTAAATATTGCCATAATACCTAAATTTTCAACTCAATAAAAAATAATCTATCCCACCTTCACCATAGCTTCGATTGATTTAGAAGCCTTTTGGCGAGTCTCCTCGTCAAGTTCGATGGTTGGATACTCATTCTCGAGACAAGAGATAATGCTTTCGAGTGTAATCATCTTCATATACTCACACTCGTTACACCTCTTACCCTCAACCGATGGAGCAGGGAGGAAAGTTTTGTTAGGATACTTCTTCTCCATCTCCGCCAAGATACCTGGCTCGGTAACCACGATAAAGGTGTCACACTCGCTCGCTCCGCAATAGGATAATATACCAGCTGTAGAGCCACAGTAGTCTGCCAAATCGGCAACCTCTCCCCTACACTCTGGATGAACAACCACCTTCGCCTCGGGGTGGAGTTTCTTAAGTTCTAAAATACCCTCCTTCGAAAACTTCTCGTGAACGTGGCAAGCACCATCCCAAAGGATCATCTTTCTACCCGTAACCTTCTGTATATAGGAGCCGAGGTTTTTGTCGGGAACAAACAAAATATCCCTATCCTGCGGAATTGACTCCACCACCTGTAAAGCGTTAGACGAGGTGCAGCAGATATCGGTCAAAGCCTTCACACCAACGGTAGTATTTACATAGGCCACAACGAGGGCGTTAGGATATTTAGCCTTCATCTCTGCCAACTTCTCGGCCTTACACGACTCGGCGAGCGAGCAGGTAGCCTCAGGATTTGGAATCAACACTCTCTTCTCGGGTGAGAGAACCTTCGCAGTCTCTCCCATAAAGTGAACGCCAGCAAAGAGTATTGTTTTAGCATCAATATCGCGAGCCTTAACCGAGAGAGCCAACGAATCTCCCAAAAAGTCGGCTACCGCCTGCACCTCTGGGCGACAATAGTAGTGAGCCAAGATTGCAACACCCTTCTCTTTTTTGAGATCTTCGATTCGCTTGATAAGATTTTCCATAATTTTTAGCTATAGCTATCCAACTCGTCTTTCCGACTTTTACATATAATATTTATATAGCGCAAAGATAGTAAAAAATTTTTACTACAACCACCCTTTTGTCGACAGTTGTTATTTATTATTCTTTATTAAAATTAAATATTAAATAAATTTAAAAATAAAATAACAACAATAATAGCTGTTGAAAGTGTTGATATCTTTTTTGAGAAAAAAGTTGCTAACTAATATTATTTAAAATTTTTTAAAAATAAATTGCTAACTCGCTGATTTCGCAGATTTTTCTCCTCGTTTTCAACAAATGTTTATAACTACTTTTAACAAATAAACATTGTTATTTTTTAACATTTATTATTCTAAAAATCCTAATAATTCTAACAACAATTTTTAATAAGTCGGGGGTTTTGTCGAAACCCTAAAAGTTATTAGAACTTATTAAAAGTTATCCACCTCTTTTCAACACTATTTTTCCATCTTATCAACAACTTTCTGCGCGATCTGTTGATATACCTCTGCAACTTGTGGATGAGTGTTTACAGCCGGCACTCCATCGTCTGCTCCTTGCATAATGTCTTGAATTATAGGCACTTCGCCCAATAAATCAACACCAACCTCCTCGGCATAACGCTTTGCTCCACCCTTGCCAAAGATGTAGTAACGATTGTTCGGCAACTCCGCCGGTGTAAACCACGCCATATTCTCCACAACGCCCAAAACAGGTATGTTTACATTCGGATTTCGGAACATCTCGACGCCTCGAACTACATCAGCCACAGCCACTTGCTGCGGAGTCGACACAATAATCGCTCCGCCAATACGCAACTCGTTAATTATTGACAAATGTATGTCGCCTGTACCTGGGGGTAGGTCAATTAATAAAAAATCTAAATAACCCCACTCGGTTTGGTGGATAAGTTGGCGTAATGCGCTGTTAGCCATAGTTCCACGCCACAACAAAGCATCGGTCTTGCGGATAAACATCGCTATCGAAATAAGCTTTATTCCGCCCACCTCGGCAGGCACGATATAGTCGTGTCCATCCACCTGTTTTGCATCGGGCAGATAATCCTCGCAACCGAACATTTTTGACTGCGATGGACCATAGATATCGGCATCGAGAACACCCACCTTATAACCCTCCTTTGCCAATGCTACGGCTAGGTTTGCGGTAACGGTAGATTTACCCACGCCACCCTTGCCCGAAGCAACGGCTACGATGTGCTTGATGTTTGCGGTGGTCGAGAGGTTGTGCATCTCCTCGATAGCGGCATTTTTGGCTGCACGCTCGGCACTCTTCTCGCCCTCCTTCACTACGACAACAACCTTATAGTCGGGGTAAGCCGCAGCGATGGTCTGCTCTACCCTACTCTTGATCTTTACGGCAAACGGATCACGAGCCTTGCGGAAGATAAGCGACACAACCACCTTCTCCCCCTCAATCTCGGCACCCTCAAAAATGCCAGCTGTTACAATATCCTGCTCCAACTCTGGGTGAAAAACACCATGGAGCAACTCTTTTATTCTGTTTTTCATAATAGTTCTTTTATGGCATTTAATGGCATTCGGGCTACGCCCTTAATGGCATGCGCACTCTGCGAGTGCTGAATGGCATATAATAATTTATTGACTTGCCATTCAGTGAGCAAAGCGAACGACTGCCATTCGATGCCATTCAATATTTTTCTTACTGCAAATTTAGCAAAAATTCCCCCACGATAACGCAACTATGGAAAATTATTTCTAAATTTGCATTGCAGTCCTCGGATTGCAGACATAATTTGATGAAAGTGTATTAGCTTTTATCCTTGTACAGAAATCTGGAAAATTTCAACTATCACGAGGAAAGCAACACACTCGTCACTCCGTATTGACTCTTCAATAGGGGTGTTTTGCCCCATTCTTGTAGTTATGTACGAGTGTGGGGTATTGTTTATTCGTGATAGGGCATTCCAGAGCCTCTGTATAGATAAACTAATCAACCTCACACTTTCTTTATTTTATATAACGCCTTATTCGGGGTTGGTGGGCAAATAAAATTTACTACTATGAAGAAAAATTTAATGTTTAATTACACCTCACCCAAGATTGAGGTGCAAACTTTTGAAATCGAGAGAGGCTTTGCGCTATCGCAGGGAGAGTCAGGAGGAGGAGAAGATATTGGAAATAATATCCAAGGAGAATGGTAATAATAACACAAAAAAACAAATAAAATTATGAAAAGATTATGCTTAATGTCAGCACTGCTGGCAATCTTTACAAGTTGTGTAAATTCAAATGTAGAGAAAGAATTATCAACAAATGCGCCAAAACTCTATGCTGAAATAGTTGATGGCGAGAAGAGCCGAACATATCTTGAGCAGGCAAAATATATGCGTTGGCATGCCGAAGATGAAATTTCTGTTTTCTTGGGCAACACCCTCAATCAACGCTATGGGTTTGATGGTAAAACAGGAGCGAATAGTGGAACATTTTCAGCGGTTAGTTATCAATTAGGCACAGGAAATAAATTAGACGCTATTACCGCTGTATATCCCTATACCGCAACAACCACGATAGACGACATTACTAATACTATTAGTTATGTTTTGCCTCGTATCCAAAATCATGTAGAGGGCGATAGCTACGGACAAGGCGCAAATCCAATGGTTGCTACAACATCATCGCCATCAGATACATTTCTCTATTTTCGCAATGTATGTGGCTACCTAAAACTGCAACTATACGGCGAGAATATTACCGTAGAAGCAATATCGGTTAAAGGAAACAACGGAGAGAAATTGTCGGGCTTGTCCCTTATTACCGCCGCTTATAACGAAGAGCCAAGCGTAGTTATGGCTGAAACAGCAACCGAAGGCGTTGTCTTGAAGTGTGGAGATGGTGTTTTATTGAGTAATAATGCAGCCGAGCCTACTATCTTTTGGGTGGTTTTACCTCCTACAACTTTTGAGAGTGGTTTTACAATCTCAATAAAGAGCAACACGGAACTTGGCGATATCAAAACAACAGACAAGCAACAAATTATCTCTCGCAATGAAGTATTGACTATGCCTGCATTTGCCGTAGTATGCGACAAAGAACTCAATGCGAGCGATTTCGAGGATAATACCCAATCTTCAACATCAGAGATTGAAATACCCGACAATCAAATTTGGTACACCACAACAGATGAGAATAAGTTGTTACTTGATTGTGTTCCTTCGGACTTTGGCGCAATACTTATATCTGACAAGTATGAGAATGGTCAAGGTATTTTAACCTTTGATGATAAGGTTACTAAAATATCCTCTGTGTTCAAACTAAAGAGCCGTTTAAGTAGTATTATTATCCCCAATAGTGTTACTTCGATTGACGCTGGAGCCTTTGAGTCATGTTCATCATTAGAAATTGTAATACCTTCAAATAGCATATCTTCAATAGACGATAGATGCTTCAATAATTGTAAAGCACTAAAGAGCATTATAATCCCTAATAGCGTTACTTCAATTGGAGAGAATTCGTTTTATGGTTGTACTTCGCTGACAAGTGTTACAATTCCTGAGGGCGTTACTTCAATTGGGGAAGGCGCATTCTATGCTAGCGGATTAAAAAACATTTATTGTAGGCCTATTACCCCTCCTGCAATATTTTATGATGGTTCTTCTTTGGGAACAGGTAGTTCTTTTTCGTTCAAATCGGATATGATTATTTATGTTCCACATAATTCATATGACGAATATATGAAATACTCCAAAATGGCTTCTGGAACAAAAGATCAAACCAATTGGTATAAATACGAATCTTATATCGAACCTTACGATTTTTAATAAAAATTTAGCAAGATAATACCTAATAATTATGGCAGATAAAAATATGTTCCTATTTTCAACGGTTGCACAGGTGAACTATTTTGCGCAAGTTGGCAGATTGATAGCTGAAAAGAATTACAAAGATGATAAGAATCTTCAAGATTTAGCATCTGAGAACGAAGAGGATAATGCTATATGTGTTATTCTTCCTGCAACCTATGGGCAATATAGTGATTTGGTTTCATCTGTTCGCAGAGCATGGAAAATCAGGATAGAAACATTTAATAGCAAGAACATTAAGTATGTATTTGCCGTGTATAAAAATGTCATTGTTGGCATATATGAATTTACAGAAAAGAATAAAGTGATAGAATCATATGAGCCAGAACGATATGAATTTAATCTGCAAATAGCCGACTTAAACATGCAGAATAAGTGGTTAGGTGTTAGATTAGATGGCAAATCATTAAAAGGGCGAGAACATCATTACGCTTATTTTGATGAAAAATAATTACGAAGATTCACCCACGAGCCATTAAACTCGTGGGTGTTTTTGGGTGGTAGATTATAGCATTTAATATCATTCTCTCCCACAAAAATCCCCGAGCAAATTTCTCTGCTCGGGGATACCTTTAATTCTCAATTTTCAATTCTCAATTTATGCTGAAAGCATACGGGCAGTACGCCTGTACACCCTCTCGTGCCACCTCTCGCTTCAACGAGTTGTAGTACTCTGCTGCCTCCAAGGTCTCGGCATCGAACAAATACGCCTTTGCTTGCATATTCAACGACTGCATCATCTGCGCCATTGGAGAAAGCTCCTCCAACACCTCGGTAACACGGAAATTATCGGCAATACCCGCCTTATCAACTGCCACGGCGATAGCCTCACGCAAGCCGCCATTTGCATCTGCCAAGCCGAGCGATACGGCACGAGTGCCCGACCATACTCTACCCTGCGCAATATCCAAAACCTTCTCCATAGACAAGTTGCGACCATTCGACACCTTCGAGGTGAAAGTAGCATAAACTTTATCCACCGAGCGAAGCAAGGTCTTGCGCCCCAAGTCGGTAATCTTGCGCACGCCCACGCCCATAATGTTCGAGCCGAAGTCGGCCGAGCGACCGGTCTTCACAACATCGGTGGTGATGCCGAGTCGCTTATTGAGCATATTCTCGCCTTCGAGCAACATTCCGAATACACCAATCGAGCCGGTCAAGGTCATCTTGTCGGCAATGATTGCATCGGCGCCCGAAGAGATATAGTAGCCACCACTTGCAGCATACGAGCCCATCGAAACAATCACCGGCTTCTCCTTGCGGAGCAACTCCACCTCGCGCCAGATAACATCGCTTGCCAATGCACTACCGCCAGGCGAATTTACACGGAAGACAACCGCCTTGATATCCTTATCCTTGCGCGCCTTCTTTAACACCTCGACAAGGTTTGCGCTATATACATTGTCGTCCTCGCCCTCGCCCTCGAAAATCTGACCTTCGGCATAGACAATACCCACGGCAGGAGCACCAAACTTAGGCAAAACAGGAGCCAAAGCCATATATTCGCCGAGCGAGATGATGTTGTACTCGCCATCTGCGCCCTTCTCAACGCCATACTCGGCAAATTTCTGCTCCATCTCGTCCTCGTAGATAAGAGCATCAACCAAACCGTGTTTGAGAGCATCTTCTGGCTGTGTAACCTCCAACTTGTCGGCCAACTGCATCAACTTCTTTGCATCGAGGTTGCGACCCTCGGCAATAGTACCAACCAATACGCCCCACATATCATCGACCATGGTCTGCATCTGCGCCTTGTTCTCCTTTGACATCTCCTTGCGGATATATGGCTCAACGGCGCTCTTATACTTACATACGGTTGGGCGGATAGCCTCGGCATTCAGACCGAGCTTGTCGAGCGCACCCTTGAAGAAGACCGAGGTCTGCGCCATACCTGCCCACGAGAAACCACCCTCTGGGTGTAGATAGATCTTATCTGCCACCGATGCGAGGTACATTGTTCCCTGCGAGTAACCCTCATTGTAAGCCACTACGAACTTGCCGCTCTGCTTGAAATCTACCAATGCGGCACGCAACTCCTCCATAGCACCCGTGGTTGCACCACCGGCTCCCGTAAAGTAAGTCGG
>JAZOWM010000069.1:0-2241 GCA_045659225.1 Alistipes sp. | reverse complement strand
GCAGCAGCGTTCATCAACGCCTTCTGCACCGTCGATGTCAACGACCTCGCTATCCAATCGTGGGATGAGTACAAGTAGTTTAGAGTTTAATGTTTAGAGTTTAAAGACAAGATAATGAACGCTTTAACAGCAACCAATTTTAACTTTCCTGGTCAAACCAATGTTTACCACGGCAAAGTGCGTGATGTATATTTCATCGGTGAGGACTGCCACACTATGGTAGCCACCGACCGTATTTCTGCTTTTGATGTAATCCTCCCAAAGGGTATTCCATTCAAAGGTCAGATCCTCAACCAAATCGCAGCTAAGTTCCTTGATGCAACAGCGGACATCGTTCCTAACTGGAAGCAAGCCACTCCCGACCCTATGGTAACCGTAGGTGTTCGTTGCGAGGGCTACCCAGTGGAGATGATCGTTCGCGGTTACCTCTGCGGCTCTGCATGGCGTGCTTACAAGAGCGGCGTGCGTGAGATCTGCGGTGTACAATTGCCAGAGGGTATGCGCGAGAACGAGAAGTTCCCTACCCCAATCATCACCCCTACTACCAAGGCGGAGATCGGTGCACACGATGAGGACATCTCTCGCGAAGAGATTATCGCTCAAGGCTTGATCCCAGAGGCTGAGTACGAGCAATTGGAGAAATACACCCTCGCTCTCTTCAACCGTGGTCAAGAGATCGCTGCGAAGCAAGGTCTTATCCTCGTGGATACCAAATACGAGTTTGGTAAACACGGCGACCAAATCCTCCTCATGGACGAGGTACACACCCCAGACTCCAGCCGCTACTTCTATGCTGAGGGCTATGAGGAGCGCTTTGAGGCAGGTCTGCCACAAAAACAACTCTCTAAAGAGTTCGTTCGTGAGTGGTTGATGGACAACGGTTTCCAAGGCAAAGAGGGACAACAAGTACCTGAGATGACCGACGAAGTAGTAGCTGGTATCACAGCCCGCTACATCGAGCTCTATGAGGGCATCACAGGCGAAAAACTCGTCCTCGATGCTGAGACAGAGGATATTGCCACTCGTATAGAGAACAACTTGACCGACTATTTAACAAAATAACCTACACGGATTATTAATAAACAACAATATCAAAATATAAACGACAATACAGACAACTTGCGCGGCAATCAATACTCCTGCCGCGCTCAAGAGGGCAATTGTTAATTAGCTCATAATTGAAGCAAAATATCCTTGCCGCTCGAGGGATATTGATTCGAGCGGAAATAATCGTTCGAACGAATGTGAGATAAGAATATTGTCATTATTGTCGTCAAAAAAATAAAATATTGTTGGATAAAATAATCATCGTTGTTGTTATAGACAAGAAAACATGGCTGGATTTTTTGGTACAATATCTACAACTTCTTGCGTAACCGATGTCTTCTATGGCACCGACTACCATTCCCACCTCGGTACACGCCGTGCGGGTATGGCAACCTTCGACAAGGAGAACGGCTTCAAACGAAGCATTCACAATATCTCCAACTCACACTTCCGCACGAAGTTCGAACACGAGTTGGATGAGTTTAGTGGCAACGCGGGCATTGGTATCATCTCCGATACCGATGCACAGCCACTGCTCATCAATTCCCACCTCGGTCGCTTTGCAATCAGCACCATTGGCAAGACCAACAACCAAGACGATTTGGTAGCTCATTTGCTGGAGCAAAACATGCACCTCACCGAGTTTAGTAGCGGACGCGTAAATCCCACTGAATTAGTAGGTTTGCTCATCGTGCAAGGCAAGGACTTTGTCGATGGTATTGAGAATGTGTACAAGCAAATCAAAGGTTCATGCAGCATCCTTATTCTCACAGAAGACGGAATTATCGCCGCTCGTGACTCATGGGGACGCACACCTATTATATTAGGTAAAAGAGATAACGCCTACGCGATTGCTAGCGAGTCGTCGTCCTTCTTCAACCTTGGCTTCCAAACCGAGTATTTCCTTGGCCCTGGCGAGATTGTACGCGTGTATGCCGACCACGTAGAGCAACTCCGCAAACCCAACGACAAGATGCAAATCTGCTCTTTCCTTTGGGTATATTACGGTTTCCCTACATCTAACTACGAAGGTCGCAATGTGGAGCAAGTGCGCTATGCCTGCGGTCATGCTATGGGTGCAAGTGATGATGTAAAAGCAGATATTGTCTGCGGTATTCCTGATTCAGGTATTGCTATGGCGATTGGTTATTCCCACACTTCGGGTGTGCCATACCAACGCGCCATCACCAAATA
>JAZOWM010000068.1:0-8676 GCA_045659225.1 Alistipes sp. | reverse complement strand
ACTCCAAAACCACCGCCGATATAGCTCCACGATGCATAACCATATACCGACGAGAGCATTCCCATCGTATCGAGAATAAGCACCTGCTTCGAGCCAAACGAGGTGAGTGGCGTACAGCGTGTATAGCGCAGCGCTCCGCCCTTAACTGCCGACTCGATTCGCACAAGGCGCTCCTCCTCCATCTCGTGAGGTGCAATGACAAACTTAACCGAGGGATTCTCGTTGATAAGCTGAATGAGTATCTCCTCATCGGGGCCCCAGGTTGAGCCTGCCACGAATAGACGATTACCGCCACGGAAGCGATCGATAAGGTCGATCTTCTTAGCCTGACGAGCAATCTCTGCAACGCGGTCGAAGCGGCTATCGCCTGCAACCACCACGTTATTGAAACCTATCTCTGCGAGCAGCTTTTTCGACTCCTCGTTCTGAACGAAAATTGTATTGAAGGTTCGCAGTGCCTTACGCCACATCGCTCCATACCAACGGAAGAATACCGAGTTGCGGCGGAAGATTGCCGAGATCACATAGCTCTTAACCCCTCTTTTGCGCAACTCCGCAAGCAGGTTGATCCAGAACTCGTATTTCACAAAGATTGCCACCTCAGGATGAGCTATATCAAGGAAACGACGAGCATTTTTCGCCGTATCGGCCGGAAGGTAAAAGATATAATCTGCCCCCTGATAATTTTTGCGAATCTCATAGCCCGAGGGCGAGAAGAATGTAAGCAGGATTTTATAGTCAGGATAACGGGCGCGAATCTTCTCGATAACGGGGCGACCCTGTTCGAACTCTCCAAGCGAGGAGGAGTGAACCCAAACCACGCGATCCTCAGGCTTAATCGCCTCAGCCATACGCTCAAAGAGATCCTTGCGACCCTCGCTCCAAAGGCGAGCCTTCGGATACCAACGAGCCGCCAATGCAATAGATTTGGCGTAGAGAATGATGCCTATGTTATACAACCACATCAAGGTTAGTGCGTTTCTATAAGTCTGACAAAGGTAGTGCTTTTTGTCGGAAAAGCAAAATTAACGAACTCCTTCTATTACATTTTCGATATATCGCACCTCTGCCATCCCATCGGGCATCACATCAACCGCAATGAGATCGAACTGTGGCTCGTGAGGCAGACGACGCAACGAAAGATAGGAGGCTGCCGCACGCAGGAGCGCTCGACACTTGTCGGGAGTCATTGCCGATTCGGGGCTACCCCACCCCAGAACCGAGCGGGTCTTGACCTCGACAAAGTGCAACACACCGCCACGAGATGCGATAATATCGATCTCGTAGCGGCCATTGCGCCAATTAAGTTCGTGAATTATGTAACCACGGCGACGAAGCCAATCGACGGCGAGTCGTTCGCCTTCGCGCCCGGTTTCGGCAGTTGTCATAACCGACTCTGCTGTTCGAAAGTTAGAGAAGGAACGAAAGGTCGACACCAGGCTGCACCTCGTAGGCAGCTACGCCCTTCTTGAAGATGCGCATCGGGCGCTTGCCGATAAGTTCGAGTTTACCATCTGCATAGTGGAGCATACAACCCTCGCGCAAGCCCACAACATAACGGCGTGGATTGGCCTCGATATACTCCTCGATGCGCTGTTCGCGAGTTTCGCCAGCGTGACCTTCGGGATTTGCATCGAGGTAGTGAGGGTTAATCTGGAACTTCACCGCACCTACAGCCTTAAACGATTTTGGCTCCACGATAGGCATATCGTTGGTGGTGCAGATTGTAGGGCAGCAAACATTACTTCCTGCCGACCAACCAACATACGGAATATCCTCCTTCACGCGCTTCAAAATGGCAGTCATCAACCCCTGTTCCTGCATCTTCTTGGTAAGTGCAAAGGTGTTACCACCTCCTACACATATAGCCTGAGCCTCCAAGATTGCCTTGCGAGGATTCTTCTCGCGATGAATCGAGCGAACCTTGACGCCAATCTCATCGAAACGTTCCTGCACCTTACGCTCATACTCGTTGTATGAGAATGTAACCGCAGCATACGGTATAAATACCACCTCGCTGACACCCTGAAGATGGGCACCAATCTGAGCCATCGGATACTTCAAATAGGGTTCTCCTGCATTGGTCGAATTTGAAATAAGAAGCAATTTCATATATATATCTGATTTTTAGTTAATTAGCGGTTTTTGGTCGCGTTTTGTCGGTAAATTTTTAATAATTTTATGCCAAAGATAATAAAAAAGTGTTACATTTGCATCGTTGAATTTGTATATTTTTGCCCGATATTCAATAAATATGGAGTTAGAGCTATGTACAAGCGACATTTTTAGAGGAACAGAGAGAATACTATATATTATATTATACAACTAAACTAATTGTTAAATTAAAAACTGAAAGTTATGTCAGAGATTCAAGAAAAAGTTGTTAAGATTATTGTAAACAAGTTGGGCGTTAAAGAGTCGGAGGTTACTCCAGAGGCTACCTTCACTGGCGACCTCGGTGCTGACTCGTTGGACACTGTTGAGCTTGTTATGGAGTTCGAGAAGGAATTCGGCATTCAGGTAGCTGATGAGGATGCAGAGAAGTTCCAGACCGTAGGTGATGTTATCAACTACATCGAGGCAAACAAATAATCTTTACTAAATTTGAAATTAAAAACTTCCAGGCAATAGAGATGAAAGGGCTAAGAAGAGTTGTTGTTACAGGTATAGGTACAATCAACCCAATAGGAAACAACATTGAGGAGTACTTCACTAATCTCGAAAATGGCGTTTCTGGTGCAGCCGAAATCACCCTCTTCGATGCCACAAATTTCAAATCGCGTATAGCTTGCGAAGTTAAAAATTACGATTGGAAAGACCACTTCGACCGTAAGGAGGTACGCAAACACGACCGTTTCTGTCAGTTTGCTCTCATCTCGGCCGATGAGGCTATCGGAGATGCCAACTTCAACTTCGACACCCTCGATAAGGAGCGTGTAGGAGTTGTTTGGAGCTCGGGTATCGGAGGTCTTCAATCATTTTATGATGAGGTTATGGACTGGGCAGAGGGAGATAGAATCCCTCGCTTCAGTCCATTCTTTGTACCTCACCTTATCACCGATATTGCAGCTGGGCACATCTCCATCAAGTATGGTTTTATGGGTCCAAACTATAGCGTAACTTCGGCTTGTGCATCATCGAACCACGCTATGATTGACGCCTTGAACCTCATTCGTTTGGGTAAGGCAGATGTTATTGTGACAGGAGGTTCGGAGGCTCCAATTACTATCCCTGCAGTTGGCGGATTCTCGTCAATGCACGCCCTATCCACTCGTAACGATGATCCACAGCACGCATCACGCCCATTCGATGCCGCTCGCAATGGTTTTGTAATCGCCGAGGGTGCAGGTGCGCTTATCTTCGAGGAGTACGAGCACGCCAAGGCTCGAGGAGCAAAGATCTACTGCGAGGTTGTCGGTGGTGGTATGTCGGGTGATGCTCACCATATGACAGCCCCACACCCAGAGGGTAAGGGCGCAATCAAGGCTATGCGTGAAGCCTTGCTCGATGCCGATTTGAACATCGAGGAGATTGACTATCTCAACACACACGGAACATCGACTCCTCTTGGAGATATTGCCGAATTGACAGCCATTCAGACTCTCTTCGGTGATCACGCCTATGAGATGAATATCTCATCCACTAAATCTATGACAGGACACCTCCTCGGTGCTACTGCTGCGGTAGAGGCTCTTGCTTGTATATTTGCTATACAGAAGAGTGTAGTACCTCCGACTATCAATGTCGAGAACGTAGATCCGCAGATAGATGAAAGACTCAATCTAACTATCGGAACAGCCCAGAAGCGCGATGTTAAGTGCGCTATGAGCAATACATTTGGCTTTGGAGGTCACAACTCCACCATGATTTTCCGAAAAATCTAATCAGCAAATAATATGTTTGATTTCATACTTCGTCCGATACGCCGTAATTTCGGACGCGACAAACTATACTATCGAATTATTGATGATATGTTCGGCTTTATCCCGAATAATATCGAATTATATAAGCTCGCACTTATTCATAAGTCAGCATCTATCGAGATGCATGGTCGTAGCATAAATAACGAGCGACTCGAATTTTTGGGTGATGCCGTAATCGAGAGTGTCACATCGGACTATCTCTTTATCGAGTATCCCGAATATGACGAGGGCAAACTCACAAAGCTACGTTCAAAACTCGTTTCGCGCCAATCGCTAAATGCTATAGCTTGCAAGCTTGGCTTGGATAAGCACATCATCTGCTGTCGCTCAATAAATGCCACCCAAAAACATATCTTCGGTGATGCGTTCGAGGCGATGATGGGTGCAATCTATCTCGACCAAGGTTACAACTTTGCAAACCGCCTGCTTATCAACAACATCTACTCTGCGAATCTCTCGCTCGAGGAGGTTGATGAGACCGAAACCGACTTCAAGAGCCGCCTTATAGAGTGGGGACAGAAGAACCACCACTCTGTACTCTTCCGCACCAAGGGCACCCCTACAGGTGCAGGAGGAACACGCTCATTCCGTTGCACCATATTGATTGACAATTTGGAGGTTGGTCACGGCGTAGGCTCATCGAAGAAAGAGGCGGAGCAGCACGCAGCACAATCAGTTTCGCATGAGCCAAGTGATGAGGAGTGCGCACGCATACTCGACCGCTTGGATAAAATAAGCAAATAAACACTCCCTATGCAGGATATTCGCGAAAAGATAACCCTCAGAGGTATCGAGGTCCTCTCCGAGGTCGAACTGCTAACTATCTTGTTGGACGACAAGGCGTTAGCCGAACGATTATTGGAGGAGGGAGGCTCGTTGAAAGCACTTGCGGCAATGCCCGTTTCGCGACTAAGAATGATTGCTGGACTCGGCACCAAGCGAGCAGAATTGCTCCTCTCGTCTATCGAGATTGGCAAGCGAATATCATCTGACAATGGTACCATTGAACAGACCATAACCTCGAGCGAAGCTGCAATTGCCATTATGCGCCCACAACTTCAGGATCTGAAACACGAGGAGTGCTGGGCTATATATCTCACAAACTCCAATCGCATCATCGAGCGTTGCCGCATAAGCCAGGGAGGTATTCAAGCTACGGTAGTAGATCAGCGACTTATTGTAAAGCGCGCCTTGGAGCTACTCTCAACTCGAATTATAATAGCCCACAACCACCCTTCAGGCAGCGCAAAACCGAGCAGTGCCGATTTCGAAATCACAAACAGACTTAGGGAGGCAACCTCTCTGTTCGATATTCAACTTCTCGACCATATAATCATTAGTGCAACCGAGAGTTTTTCGTTCAAGAGTGCAGGCAAATTATAATGCCAATACCCCAAAATAGAGAGCTATGCTAAAATTAGGTAATCCTTTGGAGATTACCTTTTTTATTACTACCTTTGTTTAATAGAATTTTTGACTCAAACACTACAAATATGAAAAAGCACATCTACACCATCACACTTTTGGTTATCGTAGCTGTAAATGTAGCTATTCTCTTCGCTTGCGGAGTATTCACTCTGCCAAGCGATAAGCCCTATACCATCAAGGGCGGAATGATTCACTTCGAGGAGCCTGAGCGCGTTACCGGACAGACCTCAATGTTGGGCTATGCTGCCGAGCCTATCGACACTGTTCGCGTAGGTATTATCGGTTTGGGAATGCGTGGCAAAGGTCCATTGAAGCGTATGTCATTTATCGAGGGTGTGAAGATTGTGGCTATCTGCGACCTCCATCAGGGGAATCTCGACAAGGCCCAGGCGCGACTTGCCAAATACAACTCTCCGCGCGCAGACGAGTATATTGGCGAGGAGGCGTGGAAGGAGATGTGCCAGCGCGAAGATATTCATCTTATCTACATCGCAACACCTTGGGTTATGCACACCCCTATGGCTGTCTACGCTATGGAGCAGGGTAAGCACGTTGCTATTGAGGTTCCTGCTGCTACAAGTGTAGCCGAGTGCTGGCAGTTGGTTGATACTTCGGAACGCACACGCCGCCACTGTATGATGCTCGAAAACTGCGTTTACGACCACTTCGAGCTCACCACTCTCAATATGGCGCAGCAAGGGCTTTTCGGCGAAATTGTCCATGTCGAAGGAGGATACCTTCACGCTCTCGACAAGTTCTGGGATAGCTTCGATGATAACTGGCGATTGAAATTCAACCAAAAGCACGATGGCGATGTCTATGCCACACACGGTCTCGGCCCAATCTGCTTTGCATTGAACATTCACCGCGGTGACCGTATGACACATCTCGTGTCGATGGATACCAATTCGTGGTTAGGTGCAGCCAAGGCAAAGGAGTCTCTCGACACAGAGGAGTTTGCAAATGGCGACCATACATCAACACTCATTCGCACCCATAAGGGAAAGACTATCGGCTTGCAGCACAACGTCTACACCCCACGTCCATATAGCCGCCAATATCAACTTACTGGCACCAAGGGCTTCGCAAATAAATATCCCGAGCCTGGCATCTCACTCGAGCATAACTCAATGAAGGATAGTGGCGTAGTGCCAAACCACGAGGATCTCTCGGATCATAAGTTCCTCCCAGCTGATATTCTTGACAACCTTATCGAGAAGTATCGCCACCCTATCCAGCGCGAACTCATGGAGAAGGCATTGAAAGCGGGAGGTCACGGAGGTATGGACTTTATTATGGACTACCGCCTTATCTACTGCTTACGCAATGGTCTGCCTCTCGACCAGGATGTATACGATGCAGCCGAGTGGTCGTGCATTGGCGAGTTGTCGGCAGCCTCTATCCACAATAACTCAATGCCTGTAGCATTTCCAGACTTCACTCGCGGAGAGTGGAATAAGCTCAAGGGGCACACATTTGCAAAGTAGTCATTCGCGGGTGTGATACCTACAATGACATATTTCGAGCAGGCTCTATCTGCGCCAGAGTTGCATATCAAGCGATTGAGGCAGATAGAGCGCGTTCTTGTAGATGATAGACTCTCCGTCAAGTGCTCCCATCACGCCATCGAGGCTGAAATTATTTGGGAGGAACGGCACTATATCCTATCGCTCCCTTTTTACCGTGAGAGCATTCGTCATATCGAGGAACTCAACGAAATAGCATACGACCGTTCGATTGGCCCACTACTCCACCATCGAATATTCTACGATGAATTGACACTTGTTGATTCAATAGGTCACAACCACTCTTTCGATGTTGTCTTGCAAGAGCTTCCCGAGGGAACAATCTTCAGCAAAGCAGTAGATATGTTCAAAGGCGAAGAACTTCGACAAGCTATTGTGAAGATGAAAGACAGGTTAGATAATATCGGTTTTCTGCACGGCAATCTACGTCCATACAATGTCATCATCTGCAATAGCGGCATAGCCCGACCACTACGCTATTGGTACGCTAAGTGGGAAAGATCTTCTAATAACGACATCTCAAAACTCGTCGAAGCACTTGATGCAGCAAGCTACCTCCCAGATGAATATAAGCAGTCGATGATTCTCGGCGATGATGTTGCCGAATATAATACACCAAAATTTCACGAAGGCATCAAACGTCTCTGTCGTGGCGGTCGCTATGGCTTTATCGATTATGAGGGTAACCAAGTTACACCATATATCTACTCTTGGGCAAGCGATTTCTATGAGGGCCGAGCCGTTGTTAGCAATAACAACAAATATGGTGCAATCGACAATCAGGGCAAGAAGGTTATACCTGTCATCTACCATACTCTCGAATTTGATATCAAGACAGGCCTCTTTACAGCTACAATGAAGCCCTACCACTATATTATCGACTATAACGGTAAGATAATCCGCCGTACCAAAATCGAGGAGGAGACTGAAAGTTACGTGCTTATCGAGGAGAGTGTTGCACCAACCCGAAAATAGACTACAAAAAGTAAATTGTCTCAACATTTTTCTGCACATTGACAGAAGCTGTCAAAGCAACATAGTAGCTTTATTGCGTAAAACAACAAACACATTGTGGTATGATAGCTATTATTGTTGTAACAGCCCTATTGGGTTGGATAATCTACAAACTGACTGCAAGGAGATGTGGCACTGGGGAGTGTCCGCATGGTTATCACGATTATGGTTGTCAACCGATATGTCCGCTATACGAGCATTGTTGGGGATCGCAACAAGACTCCGATTCGGACTCAGGACACGACTTTTTATCGGATAATATGACAGCACAACAAGAAGATGGAGACTGGCGAACAATCTATATGGACGACACCCGCCTCTATGATAGCGAATGTGACGAAGAGTTCGACCACGACCTCGATGATAATGATGGATGGTAGCAATATCTGCAATGGCTCATCACTCTCGGGTATCGTTTTCGACACCCGTTTTTTTATGTGGAGTTAGGCATAGAGTCTATTACCCCTATTACCCCTATTACTCCTATTACTCCTATTACTCCTATTACCCCCTAACGCCTCTAACGACACTAATGCCTCTAACGCCCCTACTCGTTCGCTTAACTTGCCGAGCATCGCTTTGCGATTTCGCTCGGCTTAAATCGGCTGCGCCTCAGCATAGTATATATAGGTATATCCTCTGCATTCGGCTTGCACGATTTTCCTCTGCTTCACAGAGCAGTTAAGCTCACTAACATCGAATAGTACTATGATTTATCATAGATGAGTAGGTAGCCACCTCTTCAAAGGAGTCAAACGATTTGTTCACATATAGCAACAATAAGC
>JAZOWM010000067.1:0-10127 GCA_045659225.1 Alistipes sp. | reverse complement strand
CTTCTCGTGTACGAAATAGGTCTTTTCGGCAAGAAAAATGTTGCGAGCCTCCTCCAAGGTCATCTTCTGCGAGCCATTGTAGGTGTCGCGTATCGCCTCGCATACGGCATCGACATTGAGAGTCGAATCCATATCCATAAGCACCGCACCCATATTCAAACCAATGATATAGGAGAGGGTGTCTGCATTGTTGTTTAGCACACCTTTGCCCTTGTTGCACGATAGGAACATCGCACCAAAAAGCATTGTTACAGCAATATATTTCAGATATTTCATCATATTCATTCGAATAAAATAGCCAATACGAGCGACAAATTTACAAAAAATTAGATTATTATCTAATACAAATGCGAAAAAATAGATAAAAACATCACAACCTTGCACAAAACATACGATATTTGTGCTAAATTTGCAACGATAGAGTAGACGATAGATAATATGAGGGTGTTAATCGATAGGGCAATTCCATTTCTGCAGGGGGTGTTGGAGCCATTCTGCGAAGTGGAGTATCTTGATGGCAATAGCTTCACGCGTAGTGTTGTGGAGAGTGCCGATGCCCTTATCGTTCGTACTCGTACCCGTTGCGATAGCTCTCTGCTCGAGGGCTCGAGAGTGCAATTCATAGCTACTGCTACGATTGGATTCGACCATATCGACATCGACTATTGCCGTGAACACAATATTGTAGTCTCGACCTCGGCGGGTTGTAATGCGCGTGGAGTTTTGCAGTGGGTGGCGGCATCGTTGGCGCTGCTTGCAGTGCGCGAGGGGTTTGCTCCAAATGAGCGTACCTTGGGTGTTGTTGGTGTGGGTAATGTCGGCAAGTTAGTGAAGGAGTATGCCGAGCATTGGGGCTTTCGTACGATATGCTCCGATCCTCCACGTCAGGAACGAGAGAATCTCGGTTTTGTCTCGCTCGAAGAGGTGCTGCAAGAGGCTGATATTGTGGCTCTCCACACCCCATTGGATGCCACTACGCGCCATCTTGTAAACGATAAAAATATATCGCTCCTGCGTTCGGGTGCAACCCTTATAAATGCATCGCGTGGGGAGTGCGTGGCAACCGGTGCAACAGAGCGTAACGATCTGACCTACATTACCGATGTATGGGAGAATGAACCCAATATAGATAGGCGCTATCTTTCGAAATCATTGGTGGCAACACCCCATATCGCGGGCTACTCGGCACAAGGCAAGGCGAATGCTTCGGCAATGGCGGTGCAGGCGCTTGCCAAACACTTCGATTTACCATTAAAGGGGTGGCGACCAAGCGAGGTCGAGGAGGTTGTGCCTACGCTCCTGTCGTGGCAAGAGATGACATCCTCCATAACACAATATTGCGACCTAATATCAGAAAGTGCGGCGTTGCAGAACAATCCCAAAAGATTCGAGGAGTTGAGAAATAACTACCGCTACCGCGAAGAGTATTTTTAAGATATACGCATATTTATATACAGAGAGTGTGCCCACAAAACTCGTTGGACACACTCTCTCTAATTATAGCTTAGCTCGCTATTTTGCAGGCTGAGAACATTCCGCCTTCTTTGGGCATTCCGCACATTTAGCCTCAGGGCACTTATTCTCCGAGCACTCAACCTTCTTCGGACACTCGGTCTTATTTGGGCACTCGGCGCACTCCACCTTAGGTTGGCAGCAAGGCTCACCACAAGCACCCGTCTTCTTCTTTGGTTGTCCGCAGCAAGCCACCATAGCTACAGCTGCGAGGGCGATAATCGCCAATGACATAATCTTCTTCATAGTTGTTGTCTATTAAAAGTTAAACATCTATTTGCTTCACTACAAAGCTAATAAACTATATCCAAAAAAGCAAATACCACCTACAAAAAAGAGGGTGAAACGCCGCTTTTAGCGGGTAAATTCACCTATGTCGATGTTTTCGCGCATAATAAATGCCTTGGGGAATGTTCCGCGTAAGCGACCGAGCAGGATCATCGCCTCCTCTTGTGTTGAGCAGTTACCCACAGAGACTTTGAAGTAGGGATTCTCGTAGGTCAAGTAGGACTGCTCCAGCGGGAAGAGTGTTGTGAAGTTCTCCTGCACAGCCACAGCATCGCGGCGAGCGCTCTGGGAGTTGTTCATAAAGATTACTATTCGATAGCCATTTACGCTTTTGGGAGTTGCTACCAACCCCTTCTCGATAATGGCGGAAGCATCACCATGCTCCGTAATAATCACAGTCTCGTTTACTATGGTAAGAGAGTCTCGCTGTGCTGGTGAAGAGAGTTGCTCCTTTATGTTCTTGCGAACTACAACCTCTGGTGTGATAATATCTTGCGCAGATGCAGTAGAGGTGAATATAAGTGCTAAAATGGTTAAAATAAGGCTCATTATCTTCTATTTTTTAAGTCCGAAATTGAATTGAGTAGCAAGCTCCTCGAGCGAAACATTCTCGCGCTCGAATATGCGATGCGAAGCAAAGGCTGCCACCGTAACACCATAATCTATGGTGATGCCCGAGAAGTCGCCTTTGCGTATCTTGTTGAATACCGAGAGCGCCGCTATCGGATTTGAGAGTGTTACGCGCAAGGGAATCTCCACCTGTGAGCAGCAGCGGCGAGGAAGGAGTATCTCTCCGTCAACAACAAAGCGACCAATCTTGCGCCCTTTATCGCGAACAAATGCGTTGGCCGCCGTAATACGCATATTCGATGCGGTGTTATTCGCTATGGTAAGGGTGATACGCCACCCATTGCTGAGCGAGCCACTCACCTTATCAAGAGATACCACCTGGAACTTTTGACGGCGTTGTCGTCCTGTTTCGCTCTGTTTGGTGCAACTGCTTAAAATCAACGTAGCGACTATGATGAGTGCAACTACAGTATGTTTGATAAATAGTTTCATCGTGTAATTAAGCTTTCTCTGCGATGTAGATATGGGCGATACCCATAGATTGTGAACGACACTCTATGTTGCTGAATCCTACCTCTTTGAGTAGGGCGGAGAATGCCTTTGGCGAGGCGAATTGATCGATAGACTCGGGTAGGTAGGTGTAGGCTGTCGAGTGTTTCGATACCAAACGACCTATTGCCGGAAGAATGTAGTGCGAGTATAGGCGATAATACCAGCGCACCAGCGCACAACTTGGATTCGAAAACTCCAAAACGATGAGATAGCCGCCCTTGCGTATCGTACGAGCCATCTCGGTCAGCGCCTTTGCCTGGTTCTCGAAATTGCGTACTCCAAAGGCTACGGTTGCAGCATCTACCGCCTCATCGTCGAGTGGAATATCCTCGGCATTGCACTCGGTTAGAGATATGCGTTCCGAGAGATGTAGCTGGGCAATCTTTAGCTTTGCTACAGCGAGCATCTCGCTCGAGAAATCGGCGCCATAGATGGTGCTACCCTCAATGCCTTTAGCCAATGCTATGGCGAGGTCGCCAGTGCCTGTTGCCATATCCATAATACGCTTTGCTCCGAGTTTGCGAACTATGCGAACTACTCGTTTGCGCCACAGTTTGTCGATGTCGAATGATAGAATATGGTTGAGTTTATCGTATGTGGGGGCTATGTCGTTGAACATACCACGTACCATCTCTCCCTTACTGCTGTTTTTTGTTGTCATATATAGAGGTGTTCTCTGTTTTTTGTTAATTATATTTTATTGCCTCGGCAACCTTGATGCGTCCTATGATAGATGTTGCAAGGTGCATAGCTACTACGATTATCGTTATAAAAAGTAGGTTGATACCCACTATCCATCCTATTTCGAGCGATACAGGGACCTCGGGTAGGAAATATCCCGTTTCGTCCAACTTGACAATATGGAGATACTTCTGCAAAAGTAGTAGTGCCAATGCCACTACATTGCCTATGGCAGCGCCCAAGGCTGTAATCTGCACTGTGCGATATGTGAATATGCGGCGCAATGTACGATTATGCATTCCGAGCGACTTGAGAACTCCTACCATTCGGGTGCGTTCCAATACCAAAATCAATAACGCCGTAACCATATTGAATATTGCAACCACCAACATTATAGTCAATATTACGGCTGCGTTCACATCGTGAGTCTCGAGCCAACCGAATATTGTGGAATACTCCTCTTGCGCACTTATGGCGCAGAGATTTTCCTCACCTCCGTAATCATACATCAGTCGCAGATTGAGTAGGGCGGCACACACCTCGGCAAGATTGCTATTGGCTATCTTGCAGGCGTATCCCGAAATCTGAGACTCATCCCAATTATTTAACTTTTGGAGGTTGCGAATATCGGTATAGGCCAACTCTGCTCCCGTTTCGCCGAGTGCCGAACGATATACTCCGCACACTTTGAACACTTCGCGGCGAGGGGTGTCGTTATCTAACAGAAGTATCTCTATGCGACTATTGGCAGTTGCTCCGATTTGCGATGCGATACTATGCGAGAGAATGATCTCTTTGCGCCTTGCCCCCTCCATACGTGGCATATTACCCTCCTCCAAGCGTTCGGCAATATGCGAAGTTGAAGCCTCGGCATCGATGCCTCGCAAGATAACTCCTACGGCTCCTTTCTCACCTCTAACTACCGCGCTACGAACGATGTAGCGTTCGATGTGAGCTATATCCTTTGTCTCTAAAATAAAGTTGCGTAGCGAGTCACTATCGGTGATGGGGTGTAGCTCGGGTTGTCGTTGGGTGTAGGGTGTCGAGATTGTTATGTCCGACACAGTGTTTGATATAAGGGTGGATATTTGTTCCTTGAAGCCAAATATTACCGATAGGGTTATGATAGCTACAGCAATACTTGTTGCCACGGCAGCCGTAGCAATACGCACCATCGCATTCTGCGATTGTGTAGCACGAAAAGCTATATGTTGGGCAAGGCTTCTCATTATTTAGTTAGTAGTGAGGAGATAGTAGTGAGTAGTTTTAAAAATTAAAAATTATTTAAATTTGCATTTCTTCGTTCTCAACTCTCAATTTTGCATTTTGCATTTTGCATTTTGCATTTTACATTCTCTCGTCTCTCGTCTTTTGTATCAATACTCAACTTTGTCTTCCTTTTCGCTCCACGCACGGAAGCCCTCGAGGGCCTCATCGCGCATCAGATTTTGGGATGGTATAGCTCTAAGGGCGTAGGGCTTGGCAATTTCGTCATAAATGAACGAGTCGTCAAAATTTATAGCCTTGGCATCCTCCTTTGTATTGCCATACACAATCCTCGAAATGCCAGCCCAGTAGAGAGCGCTAAGACACATCGGACAAGGCTCGCACGAGGTGTAGCAGGTACATCCCTCCAATTTGAAGTTTTGCACTTTGGCACACGCTGCTCGGATAGCACTTACCTCCGCGTGTGCAGTCGGATCATTATTGGCGGTTACACGGTTGGTGCCTGTGGCCAAAACCGTATTATCGCGTACTATTACTGCTCCAAATGGACCGCCACCCTCGGCTACATTCTTAATCGATAGCTCTATAGCCATCTGCATAAATTCGCGGTCCTGTGGTGTAAACACCTCCTTATCAATGCTTTCAGTCATAAATAAAATATTTTTATCATAGTACCTGCCACATTTTTGGCAAAATTAAACAATTTTTTGTATTTTTGCGCGTATTATCAATGATAAATAATCAAAAATCGTACACAAAGGTAGATACTGTATATGTTTTTGAATCTATTGTATGCCTCTTACGAAGGGCAGAGTCAGTTTCTCTCGAATCTCACAACGAGTGAGGCGTTCTTGATGGTTATAGTTGTAGGTGTGGCTGGAATGATAGTGCAGTGGCGTTTGCGCTCTGTAGTGTCGAAATACTCCAAGGTGGCTATGCCTGCAGGTCTCACTGGCGCAGAGATTGCCGAGAAGATGTTGCGTTATCACGGTGTCAATGATGTGAGAGTAACCCATACGGGAGGTTATCTGACCGACCACTACGATCCACGAAACAAAACCGTAAATCTCTCGGAAGATGTCTATCACGGTCGCTCGATTACCGCAGCAGCAATCGCTTGTCACGAGTGTGGCCACGCCTTGCAACACGCTCAGGGCTATGCACCGCTGAAGATGCGCACGGCTCTCGTGCCGCTTGTTAATATCTCGGCTCAGATGGCGAGTTGGCTCGTGATATTAGGACTTATTATGACCGCCTCATCGGGTAGTCAGATGATGTGCTGGATAGGTGTAGGGTTGATGTGCGTATCGGCACTCTTCTCGATAATTACACTTCCTGTGGAGTATAACGCTTCGAATCGCGCATTGGCGTGGTTAGAACAGAGCGGTTTGCTCTTTGACGAGGAGTTGGAGGGTGCCAAGATTTCGCTCCGCTGGGCAGCAAGAACATACCTCGTTGCTGCATTGTCGGCAATAGCATCAATCTTGTACTATGTTGCACTTATCAATGGCAGAAGAAGAGATTAAACAAAAAAAACTTGAAATAATATGAAGAGACAGACAAAACTTATTATTGGACTTGCACTTTCGGTAGTGTCTTTATGCTGTAGCATTCTGCTCATTACCGATGAAATCCCGACCTCGCCCAAGAAGCCAAAGTATGTATTCTACTTCATCGGTGATGGTATGAGCTTTAATCATATCCTCGGTACCGAGCAGTTTTTTGCCGTAAAGGAGGGTAAGAGCGAAATCGAGCGCTTGAACTTCTCGACCTTTGCAACTCGCAACTTTGTTACGAACTACTCGGCATCGCACCCTGTGACCGATTCGGCTGCCGCAGGAACGGCACTTGCTACGGGTTGCAAGACGGCCAATGCCTGCATCGGTGTCGATATCCACGATAACGAGTTGCGTAGCATTCTCGATGTTGCTTCGGAGGAGGGTTATATGATAGGCTTGGTAACAAATGTGGGTATCAACCACGCAACCCCAAGTTGCTTCTATGGTCACACCTCTGACCGTTTTGGTTTCCCTAAACTCGTGAATGATTACATCGCGAGCGATGTGGCATTTATCGCAGGCTCGACCATTATGGATATGAAGAGTGGACCAGAGGATGCGAAGTATGAGAAAGTGACCACTGCACAGTTGGCAGAGCGTATCCGTAATGCGGGCATCTTGCTTACACTCGATATCGAGGAGGCAGCAAAAACAAGTGGTAAGCGCGTAGCATTGGTCGCTAACGATAAGGAGAATAAGCACGTGCCATACGTTCTCGACCGCCGCGAGGGTGATGACTATCATACCCTTATTAACCACTCGAAGGCAGCTTTGGAGTACCTCACTCGCGAGGCGAAAGATGGCTTCTTCCTTATGATTGAGGGAGGTAAGCTCGATTATGCGGCGCACGAGCAGGATGCTGTGGCACCCTTCTACGAGGTGCGCGAGTTTGCGCAAGCGGTACAGCTCGCTTTGGACTTCGCCGCACAGCACCCCGATGAGACTCTTATCGTTGTGACTGCCGACCACGAGACCGGTGGTATGTCGCTCGGTTGGGATCACTACGAGATTCGTATGAATCAGCTCTTGGCGCAGAAGAGTTCTGCCGTACAGCTCACCAAGACTATGCAGAAGATGCGTGCCGAGGGTAAGCGCGACTGGAAGGATTATAAGCAACTCCTCAGCGATGAGTTTGGTTTGTGGAGCCTTGTGCCAATAACTGCCGAGGAGGAGAAGATTCTCAAGGACGATTTCTACAACATCTTCCTCAAGTATGGACCTATGGTGGATGGACTCTACAACAAGAGCGAGTTTATCGTCTATCACGCAATCGGAATGCTCAACCGCCACGCCTCAATCGAGTGGACAAGTATGTATCACACAGGTATGTATACCCCTATCTTTACCAAGGGTGTTGGAGAGAAGAAGTTCCTCGACTGCCGCGATCAGACTGAGATTCCGAAGACTATTGCAACCTTGATGGGCGGTAAACTATAAAAATCGTTCTGATTGGCTCTTTTTTCACCAACCGTCGGTAGTCGAAATGCTCACATAGGTTTACTATGCTGCGCTTTCGCCTCCTAGCTTGGCAAAAAAATAGCTCAATCATTAACGATTTTTTGAGAGAATAGGTTGTTCTGATTGGTGAATTTTGCACTGCTCTTCGGATAACGAAATACTCACATAGGTTTACTATGCTGCGCTTTCGTTCCCTCGTTTAGCACAAAATTCCCTCAATCATTTACGATTTTTGGGGGAGGCAGAGTTCTGATTGGTAAATTTTGCATTTTGCATTTTGAATTAAGACTATGTATACTTTCGACCACGGACTTTTTCTTTGGCTCAACTTCGATGGTGGGGCTGTGATGGATAGAATTATGGTGACCATATCGGGTACTACGATGTGGATTCCACTCTATCTGCTTATTATCTTCCTTGTATGGCGCAAATTGGGCTGGCAGAGGACTATCGGCTTTGTTGTCTGCGTAGCGTTGGCGATAGGTTTCTCCGATATTATTTGCGGCATTTTCAAGCACTCGGGACCACTCAAACATCTGTGGCCCTCGTTCCCAGTGCGTCCTCGACCAATGTGTACCGAGGAACTTAAAGGGCTGATTCACACCTTGGAGCACCCGTCAAGAGTGGTCTACGGCACCGTTTCGGCACACGCCGCTACGACCGTTGCTTTGGCGTGGATGTCGGGCTTGGCAATACGCAAAAATTGGTATAATTGGCTGATTGGAGTGTCTGTGTTACTTATTTGTTACTCCCGCATCTATCTTGCCAAGCACTTCCCAATGGACATACTCCTCGGAGCAATAGTGGGCACTGTGTTGGGGCTTTCAATATTTTTCCTTTGGAAAAAGTTTGATAAAGTTATTGAGAAATCATCGAAATAGTCTATCTTTGCGCCCGAAAATAGAGAAATAAACAAAAACGATATAAAATTATGGAACATTTGAGTGAACAAGAACAGTTGCGCCGTAATTCGCTTCAGGCGTTGCGTGACCTCGGCATCAACCCTTATCCTGCCGAGAAGTTTGATGTGTCGGCTAATGCTGCGCAGATTGCAGCGGAGTTCGATGCTGAGCCACAGAAGTTCGAGAGCGTAACCATCGCAGGCCGTATTATGAGCCGCCGTATTATGGGTAGCGCATCGTTCTTCGAGTTGCAGGATCACACTGGTCGTATTCAGGTATATATTCGCCGTGACGACATCTGCCCAGAGGGCGACCCAACACTCTACAACACCGTTTTCAAAAAGTTGCTCGATATTGGCGACTTTATCGGCGTTGAGGGTTTTGCATTCCGCACCAACACTGGCGAGTTGTCGGTACACTGCCGTAAGTTTACCGTATTGTCGAAGTCTATTCGCCCACTCCCAATCGTTAAGGAGAAGGACGGTCAGCAGTTCGACGCATTGACAGACCCGGAGGTTCGCTACCGCCAGCGTTATGTCGATTTGGTGGTTAATCCTAAGGTGCGTGATGTCTTTGCAAAGCGTGCGAAGATTATCGCTACAATGCGTGAGTACTTCAACCAGCACGGTTGCTTGGAGGTTGAGACTCCAATCTTGCAGCCAATTCCTGGTGGTGCTTCGGCTCGTCCGTTTATCACTCACCACAACGCTCTCGACATCGACTTCTATATGCGAATTGCTACCGAGTTGTACTTGAAGCGTCTTATCGTAGGTGGTTTCGACGGTGTTTATGAGTTCGGCAAGAATTTCCGTAACGAGGGTATGGATAGAACTCACAACCCGGAGTTTACCTGTATGGAGATCTACATCGCATACAAGGACTACCGCTGGATGATGGAGTTCACCGAGAATATGTTGGAGCGTATCGCTTTGGCTGTTAATGGCACCACCGAGGTTGAGATTGACGGCAAGCAGATTTCGTTCAAGGCTCCATTCCGTCGCTTGACTATGACCGACGCTATCCGTGAGAAGACCGGCTACGACATCACAGGTCAGAGCGAGGCGGAGTTGCGTGAGGCTTGCAAGCGCTTGAATGTCGAGATCGACGACACTATGGGTAAGGGCAAGTTGATTGACGCAATCTTCGGTCAGTACTGCGAGGAGGATTTGGTACAGCCAACCTTCATCTGCGACTACCCAATCGAGATGTCGCCACTCTGCAAGCGTCATCGTGACAATCAGGACTTGACCGAGCGTTTCGAGCTGTTCGTAGCGGGTAAGGAGTTGTGTAACGCATACTCGGAGTTGAACGACCCAATCGATCAGTTGGAGCGTTTCCAGGAGCAGATGCGATTGTCGGAGCGTGGCGACGACGAGGC
>JAZOWM010000066.1:0-4351 GCA_045659225.1 Alistipes sp. | reverse complement strand
CCTCGGTGTCATTTGTTGTGAGAGGCTTTGTCAAGCCGTAGTAGCTGTACGAAATCTTCTCTGGCAAGACACCCTCCTTCTTGAGGTACTCTACAACTGCCAAAGCGCGATTCTTCGAGAGCTGCATATTGAACTCCGCGCTACCAGTGTTGTCGGTGTGGCCCTTAACCTCCACCAAAAGACCAGTCTCGACAAGAACCTCGGCAACCTTCTTTAAGTAGCTCGCCGATTCAGGCTTGATGGTGCTCTTTGCAGTGTCGAAGTTGATGTCGTTTACAGCGCAGATGGTCTTACCCTTAACCTCCTTACCCTCGGCTACGAGCTGCTTAATCTCCTCCAAGGTGTAGCACGACTTCTCCACAGGCGAAGCCTTGGTTGCTACATAGCTTCTACTTGGCTGCGGCTTCTTTTTAATCTGCTTGAATATCGAGAGAGGCACTGCGAATGTCGCCTTTATATCCCAGCCCGACAACTTACGCTTGCTAACAACAGGTGTGTGAACCGGATTGACACTAACCGATGAACCACCCTTCTCGAGCTTACTGCGGGTGTCGGTGAATCCCAACTCATAACCAACCTCTACGCCGATGCGGCAAGTGTGATTAGCGATGGTGATAGGGTAGGTTACACCACCACCCAAGCTAACTGCAAAATAGGCAGCTGCCATATTGCCCTTCGAGAGCTTGAGGTTGTATTCGTTGACAACCTTGTAGCCCTCCGTCTCCACCAAAGAGAGTTTTCCGCCAGCCGTAAAACTGATGATAGGTGCAAGGTATGCGTATGGCTGGAACTTGGTCTTCTTCAAGTTGAACTTATAGAGAACCGGAATACGAATGTCGAAATAGGCAGCCTTCAAGGTGTAGAGACCATTTACACCGCCAATCTTCTCCATATCGAGTGCCAACTTGCCACCTCGACCAACGAAGCCGATTTCTGGTCGGATATAGATATTCTCGTTGAATCCATATTCGGCAAAGATAGTTCCCGCAAGAGAGTGACGTCCTGGTCTACCCGAATAGGCGCTCTTCGGAAGGTTAGGAAGACGCATCCTGCTTGGGTGATAACCAAAGGTTGCACCCACGGTTAGATCCTCCATAAAGTTGAACTTCTCGGCAAGAGCAGTGTGTGCAACTGCAAGAAGCATCAATAGGGATAAAAGTTTTTTAATCATTGTTGTAGAATCTAAAATTGTTTCTTCTATTTTGAGCTACGAATAGAATATTCGTACGTGGCGCAAAGATAGTGAAAAATTATGGAATATAGTGTGTAAAAAAAGAAAAAACGTTGCACATTTTTTTCGTGTGCAACGTCTCTCTTTGGAGTAGGATACCACTAAATCGAAATATCCAAAATCTCGAACTTTATAACACCTGCAGGAACGGTCACCTCCACAACTTCGCCCTTCTTTTTGCCGAGCAAAGCCTTTGCAATAGGTGTGCCGATTGCCAACTTGCCCTCGCGGAGATTCGCTTCGTTCTCCGATACGATGGTGTAGGTAACCTCGCGCTTGTTGTTGTGGTTGAGAAGTGTTACCTTGCTCAAAATCTGCACCTTATCCTTCTGAATCTTGCTCTCGTCAATAACGCGAGAATTGTTGAGTGTAGCCTCCAACTGGGCAATACGCAACTCGAGCAAACCCTGAGCCTCGCGAGCTGCATCGTACTCAGCATTCTCCGACAAGTCTCCCTTGTCACGAGCCTCAGCGATAGCCGCAGCTGCAGCTGGACGCTCTACCGAACGCATATGGTCGAGTTCGTCTTTCAATTTCTTGTAGCCTTCTGCTGTAAGATAGTTAATCTGTGCCATATTTATCTCTTTTTATCTTGTTTCAAATCACAAAAAAATAAAGAATTTCAACCCCACAGAGATTGAAACCCTAATGTTTATACCGCAAAGGTAAAACAAAATTTTTGAATTTGCAAAATTCATTTGTGGATTGGAGTATCCAACTGCAAAAATCGTGGCATAATGCCCTTTTTTACCCTCTATCTATACTTTGCTGATGCTGAGAATGGTTTTTTACCCACGAAAATCTCCTCGTAGACTCTCCCGTATGGGTCTTGAGCCACAATCTTTATGGTTGAGCTGAGGTCGGTGCGCTCCACGCGGAAGAGGTGCTGGCAGGTGTTACGTCCAAAGCTTGGCTTTCGGCCACGACTACTCTTCAGTGTCATGGCTGGCGATGTCGTCACATAGAGTGGATCGGCCTGGAAAATCTGTCTTACTCGGAGCGAGCGATTATCTTCGTATACCTTCAACGAGGCCCCCTTCTCCAACCCCCACCAATTTATATATATATACTTCTCAAAATCCTTCGAGCCATAGTTTACAAAGGTCTTTGGGTATTCGCGTAGGAGGTTCTGCATATCGAGGCTTTCGTTGTAGTATTTACCCACCTCTGCCATATCGTAGGCGCGGAAGGGTTTAAGCTCGTTATGCTCGGTGCGATAGTGCCACGAAAGAGAGTCTCTGTGTGTGTCCAAAATCTCCATACCTGCGGGAACACCTCCGCTATTCATCGAGAGGTAACCATTATAACCCAATCGCCATCTATCGCCCGAGGTCGATGCCAAGCTATGCTCAGCAATATTTGGCAACTCCTTAGGGTAGAAGATGCGGCGATCCATATTTCCCGAACTCATAAAGTGTACACGCTTAAACTCGGCGAAGCAGTTTGTAAGCGAATCGACATACTCGGGTTTGGTGTATCGCTTAGATATTCTATTGCGCTGGTTTGTAGTGATTGTAGTCTGGTGCAAACATACTACAACAGGCTTGCTCTTGTCCTTAATTTGCGCAAGATCCTTGCGTAGCCAGTCGAGCTGGTCGGAGGTTACAAAACGATCGTAGTTGCGCTTACCGACAATCTCGGTAGGGTATTTGCCCTTGCCTGGCTCATTGCGGAAAACGGTGTTGTCGAGTACCACGTAGTGAACATCACCAATATTCATCGAGTAATACTTTGGTCCGCACGATAGAACATAGGCGCGCTCCGACTTGTAGTCGGTAAGACCAGTACCAGGCACGGCTCCATCGTGATCGGAGTCACCCATCACGGTGTAGATCATCGTTGGGTAGCGCAGTGTGGAAAAGACCGATACGGCATCGTCTATATCGAACTCGCGTGCATACCAAGTCGAATTATTACTTATGTCGCCGAGTAGGATTGTGTATACGGCAGTCGAGTCGCCCACCTCCCTCTTGAGTTCGCGAGCTGTAGGTATGGTGCGTCCCTTGAGTTGCGCCAAATCGTCATTCGAGTTCTGCAAGTTGAGGCTCGATAGGAATATTGTGCGGTGGTTGCTTTGGTCGCGTTTTACGAGGTGAAAATCGTGTTGCTCCGCCACCTCGCGCTTCTTACTCAGTAGCGACCAGAACTGTGGCATTATGCGCTTGTCACATATTGGCTCGTAGCCCGATGGCGTGATTACAAAGACCACATTCTGCCACTTGTTCGAGGCTATGCCATAGCGTCCTAACGAGTCGGTCTTCACTATGTAATAACCATCAGAAACGGCAACATCTGCCATTGGTTTACCTTCGCAAAATACGTGTCCGAAGATTGTTATAGAATCGCGCTTAACAACCTTTTTTGCCTCGACTGTTACGACCGAAACCAACAATGCTAATATTAAAATTGCTCTTCGCATCTCTCCTAAAATTCTCAATTCCCAACTCCTAATTTTGAGAATATACAACTTGCTTTGTCTCAAAAAACTCCTCCTCGAAGAACTCCGATATGTAGAATCTCTCCCACTTGCGGCGACTCGCCTTTAGCTCTTCGCTCAAATCTCCACCCTTGAGGTAGAGAATGCCATTCGGACGCGTACCCTTCTCGCCCTTGCGTATCATACCCTTAATCCACCCTACGAATGTTGGCATATCGGTTACGGCACGCGAAACAATATAGTCGAACTGCTCTTTTAGCTGCTCAACGCGACCATTTACGGTGCGAATATTCTTGATACCTGCAGCTTCGCAAACGCCCTCTACAACACGAATCTTCTTGCCGATAGAGTCGCAGGCGGTAAATTCTACATTCGGAAACATAATGGCGAGTGGCACCGATGGAAAACCACCGCCGCAACCAACATCGAGAACCTTTGCGCCATCTTCGAATTGGCACACCTTGGCTATAGCAAGCGAATGCAGTATGTGGTGCAAATAGATATGCTCCATATCTTTGCGCGACACGACATTTATCTTGGCGTTCCACTCTGCATAAATATCGCCAAGCTGCGCAAATTGTCTGCGCTGCTCCCCCGACAAATTGTCGAAATATCTCTCGATAAGTGCTACACTATCCATTATTGTTATGTCTTTCGGCAGACTCTTCGCCTTGGGTTATTAG
>JAZOWM010000065.1:0-10401 GCA_045659225.1 Alistipes sp. | reverse complement strand
CGAGAAGATGTCGATAATCTCCTGCTTAACCAATGAGATTGGGTGGCGCGAGCCGAGTTGCTCTGCCGAGCCTGGGCGCGACATATCGTCGATCTGTGGAGCCGATGCCTGCTGATTCTCGAGCAACTCCTTCTGCTCGTTAATCTTTGCGTGGATGCTGTTCTTGGGGGCATTCAACTTCTGACCGAACTCACGCTTAAGCTCGGGAGCTACGGTCTTGAACTCCTCCATAAGGGCAGTCATCTCGCCCTTTTTGCCCACCATTTTGATGCGGAACTCCTCAATCTCCGCCAACGACTTGGGTGCAAAAGCCTCTACCGCTTCGGTGAGAGCAATAATCTTTTCATTCATAGGGTATATCTTGTTTTTATCTTAAATTTTCATCAAACTTGTCCCAAAGGGACACAATATGCCACAAAGTTATACAAAGAATTTGAAATGTGAAAATTTTGCGCCACGAATAAACTCAAAAAAAGGAGTGCTATTCCGAAAAGAACAGCACTCCGAAAAGATTTATGTTGAGGTAATCTTAGTACTCGATTCTCTTTGCAAGAACGCCTGTACCATAGTTGTTCTTGAACTTAGGCAACTCGATAACCTCGCCAGCCTTAACCTCACGCTCGATGATGTAGAAGGTACCACGCATCTTGCCATCCTTAGCGCAACGCGAGTAGCTCGAAGTGAGAGCCTTCCAAGGAGCCTTGCGAGTAGAGCCGTTGATAGAGGTGAACATATAGATCTTGCCATCAGCCAAAGCTGTGATAGTACCACCTACGCTCATCTGACCCTTTGCTACAGGAGTTGGCATCAACAACTCGAAGCCCTCGAACTCCTTTGGATACTCCTTGCTCAATACATAGCCCGAGTTAGCCCAGAGCTCAGCGCCCTCAGCAAAAGTGGTACGAGTGTAACCCTCGCCCTCGAACTTGATAGCGATCTCCGATGGCTGCTCAATGTATGGGCGAGCACCTACGGCGCGAGTCTTGTCGCTACGGAATGCAGCGAGTGGAAGACCCTCAGCCGAGTAAACATTACCCATATCCTCGTTGAAGCAGTAGCGTACTGCAACTGGGTTCTCAACGCCCTCAGCCGATACTACGATGGTCTTGCCATCGATGTGAGCCTCAGCTACAGAGAAGATGAGCTTCTTCTCATTCTCAGGATCCTTAACGCCAATCTGGAAACCGTTAATACGGCCCTCACCCTTCTGTACGAGGGTTGTAGGAACATTCTTGAACGATACGCGAATGGTGTTGCCCTCAACAGCAATCGACTTGTAAGCTGGCGAACGGAATGGCTCGCTGCTCTTCTTGTAGAAGCCACCGAGTGCGCACTGTGCCAAGCGGTGAGCAACATCAACCTTCTTTGGAGGGTGAATGTCACCAGGGATCTGATTCTGGTCGTTGGTGATAACAATCTCGCAGTTTGGAGTGCGAGCAGCTACACGAGCCTGAGCCTCACGGAGGAGCGCACCATTGATACCAGCGTATGTGTGTGGAGCAATCTCAACGATGTAGAATGGCATCTCAGGATTGCGGAACTCCTCACGCCACGACTTGATGAGGTGGGTCAAGAGTGTGTAGTATGATCTGTTGGTTGAAACATTCGAGCAACCCTGATACCAGATAACACCAGCGATGTTGTAGTGACGGATAGGGTAGATGTTTGCGTTGTGGAGGTTCGAAATCTTGTTCTTCCACGACTTGTGCTTAGCCTTCTTGGTGAGAGCAGCAACTTTAGGGTTGTTAGCGAGGTAGTCAGCGCTCAACCAGCCCTCGATGATAGTACCACCATACGAAGCGTCGATAAGACCGATAGGCACATTCAATTTCTCCTGCAACTCCTTACCGAAGCCATAACCTACAGCCGAGAAGTCTCGCAACGACTTAGCGCTGCAGATGCTCCACTGAGTCTTGTGCTTCTTCTGTGTAGGAACCTCAGTCTGAGGAGTCGAAGCCGAGGTGCGACCTGTGCAGTAGAGACGAATCTTGTTGTTAGCACCAGCCTTCAAGTCACCCTTCATATCAGGAGTCTTCTTTACCGACCACTCCATATTCGACTGACCCGAGCAGAGCCAAACCTCGCCGAATACTACGTTCTCCAACACCTTAACCTCCTTCTTGCAAGAGATAGTGATGGTGTGAGCCTCGTAGCCTGCCGAGAGAGTCTGAACTGGCAAAATCCAGAAACCGTTCTCGTCAGCCTTAACCTTCATAGGTTTCTTGCCTGTCCAGCTTGTTGCAATCTTTACCGAAGCCTTAGGCTTTGCCCAACCCCAGATGTTTACTGTAGTTGAGTGCTGGAGCACCATGTTGCTACCAACAACCGATGGCAATGTGAGAGTCTGAGGCTTCTCCTGAGCCACAGCAACGGCTGCCGAGAAGAGAATCGCAACAACCGCCATCAAGATAAATTTTAGGTTTTTCATAATGTGTTTGTTTTTATAAATAAAGTGAAAATGTGTTTTTACACCGCAAATATATATATAATTTTTGAAATTATATATCTCTCGCCTAAAAAAGCCTTCAGCAAATCCTACTATCATCTCCTCCCCACCTTCACCACCTACTACTGGCGAGCGGTTCTTGCAATTTTATTGGGTATTTACGTGAAAAAATATCAAAAATAGTTGCATAAATCAATAAAAAGGCTTTCCTTTGCATAAGGAAAACGCAGTTTTTCTCTCTAAAGAAGTAACAACTTTTTGTTTAATTATTAAATAGTATTGCGTATGAAAAAGATTTTTCTCGTTTTGGCAGCTGCGCTTTGCGTAGCAACAGTTTCTGCACAGAACAAGTTTCAGAGTGCAGTTAAGGCCGTAGCATCTTCGGATTGGTCAGTCGGTGCTCGCGTAGGTAGCGGTTTGCAGGTTGATGCAGAGTGCTTCTATGGGGACAAGACTTATGTTGAGGGTCGCTTTGGTATGGGTTGGCTCGGTGGTGTAGCAGCTGACTTCTCAGTTCTCCACAACTGGAACTTGTGCAACTGGGATTGGACTCCATCGGTAGGTAAGTGGTACCTCGATGCTGGTTGCGGTCTTAACATCGGTGGTGGTAAGGGCTTTGTTTATGGCGGCGTTGCAGGTCAGGCTAAGTTCGGTATCAAGTTCAACAAGGTACCTATCCGTCTCGCTCTCGACTACACTCCAGTACTCGGTGTTTATGGCACATATCTTACTGGCGATGAGAGAAAGTTCGTTAAGGAGTGGAATAAGGAGGCTAAGGCTGCAGGTTATCCAACTATCAAGACAGGTTCTGCTGGCTTCTATGGTCTTGGTTGGGCAAACTTCGCTCTTTCAGCAACTTACTGCTTCTAATTTGAACGCAGCATAAAAAAATATCGTGGGCATCTGCTCACGATATTTTTTTGTCTTGTTGCACTCCTAACTCCTAACTTCTAACTCCTCTCTACCCTCTTGGTTTTGGTTTCTCGATGCGGAGTTTTTGACCTGGGCGGATAACGGTAGATTTGAGTTTATTCCACTTCATAATATCCTTGACGGTGCAACGGTTGCGCTGTGCAATCTTACCGAGGTTGTCGCCACTGCGTACGGTGTAGAAGTAACCCACCCCCTCGGCGCGCTTCTTCTCGAGGTTTGCAGGGTTGATATACTCCTTGAGGTAGAGCGAGTCCTTGCTGTGAATCTCCTGCTCGTTTGCTACGAATGCGCTTGTGTAGCGTGTTGGTAGGCGCAACGAGTAGGCCTTTTTTGTGGCAGGAATAATATCCAACTTGTACTGCGGATTCAAATCGCGCAGGGTTTTAATCGGTATATTGAGTGTCGAAGCCACCTGCTCGAGGTGCATCACGCGATTGACCATCACCGTGTCGGTGGCGATGCAGTCGGGTAGTGCTGCAGGGGCAACATTGTGCGCCTTGTGATAGGAGTAGGCGTATGCCGCAGCGATATACTTTGGCACATAGCCACGAGTCTCGCGTGGAAGGAAGTCGTAGATATCCCAGAAGGTCTAGCAGTTTGCACCTGCACGAGACAAGGCTCGATTTACATTGCCCGGACCGCAGTTGTAGGCTGCAATAGCGAGAGTCCAATCGCCATATACCTTATATAAATATGCGAGGAACTTACACGCTGCGCGAGTAGATTTCAGCACATCGCATCGCTCGTCCACCAACGAGTTTATCTCCAATCCCAAATTCTTACCCGTAGCTGGCATAAACTGCCATAATCCCACTGCACCCATACGCGAAGTGGCTCGAATCGAGAGATTAGACTCGATAATTGGCAGATAGCGCAACTCCAATGGCAATCCTGCGGCGGCTAACTCCTCCTCAATAATCGGGAAGTAGTATTGCGAGAGTGCCAAGACATTGCTCAATGGGCTCCAACGACCATTCAAATATTGGGTGATGAAGTTGCGTACGATATAGTTGTAGGGCAGCTGCACGGGCGACACCATCTCGAGCAATCGCTTTTTGTAGAGCGAGTCTACGGGGAGAGTTGCAGTGTTATCCTCCTTGCCGTCATACGCCTCGAAGAAACGCTTTGCACTCTGCTCCTGGTGCATCACAACCCACGCCTCGGCGAGTGAGTCTATCTCGGAGGGAGTGTGGGCAATGCGGAGTGTATCGATGCGGGGTGCGGGTTTAGGCTCGACCTTGATGGTGTCCACCACCACAACTCGGATAGTGTCGTATACTGGTATAACAACCTTGCGCTCTCCCTTTCGTTGCTTTGCCGCCATTGTCATAGGTGCGCACAGAACGATGAGAACGAACAGTAGAATAGCTCTCTTTAACATCATAGATTAAAATGTGAATCCCAAATTCATGCCGAGAGTCGCACCTCCCGAGGTGTATGGGGACATTCGGTTGTAGGAGTATCCGGCCATAGGCGTGAGCCTAACGCTCAGATCCTTCGAAATATCGTAGTCGCGCAGATGGGCATCAACGTGAGCATCGACAATCTGCAAAATGTAGAGTCCAGCCGTAAGGATAATACATAGGTCGCGGTTACGGCGGTAGCTGTTTCGGAGATTCTTGAGGAACGATGCCGAGTAACGACCTCCGAACTCGTCTTGCGAACCATTAGGGTATAGATTGGGGTTTCTGTCGGCATCGACCTTGAGCCTATACGCCTTGCTGAATCGCTGATATCCTCGGTTGTTCCAATCGATACAGTAGATTGTCGAGGCAAAACCTCCCACCACAATAGGCACACGCCAGTAACTCTCGTTGTAGACCTGACCAGCACCTGGGCATATCATAGCGAGGGTTGTCGCCTTATTCACCCTCGAGACCTCGTTGGTAGAGTAGTTAATAACGGCATCTCCGATAAAGTAGAGGTACGAAGCGATGGTAGTAATCATAAACACCTGCTTCATAGTGTTATACTTTATCATATTGCGCTGCACGGTATTCATCTCGGGGGTGCGATATAGACTCTGATCGGTCATATATTCGAACTGCGATTTCAATGGCTTATACTTGCTGTTGCTCCACAGACACAATCCGAGTGAAGCTCCTACCGTACCATAGAGGATAGGCAACTTCCAATACTGCTTGTTGTAGATCTGTCCAAAACCTGGCATTGCGAGCGAAGCCCACGAAACACTGCGTAGCGACATCGAATCGCTAATGAAAGGTTTGTGATTCTCGCGTCTTTCGAGTCGCATGCGCTGACGCTCGGTTAGAGTAGAATCCTTTGCTAAGGAGTCGAGAGCGAGGGTGTCACGTGCTGTAGTGAGGGTGTCGCGCGACTTCTCGAATATAGCCTTGCGAATCGAGTCGGGTAGTTGTCGGCGAATATCCTCCCTTACCTTTGCGAGAGAGTCGGGAGATAGCTTCTTGAGTGTATCTACCAACCTCGCAATACGCATAGAGTCCATTCGCGCCTTCTCCAATGAGTCGGGCTTGTAGGTGATACCGCCACGAATGATGGTGCGCTCACCTCGTATACCTCGCGCAAATGGATTGACCTGCGCCGAGGCTGAAGTTGAGAGACCGACAAAAAGCACTGCAAGCAGAAGGAATAACCCCCTGCCTACGACCTTCTGCCAAATATGTGATACTCCGCCTCTCAAAACTTTATAGTTTGCTGAAACGCTTTATGAACTTATCGATATCGGCATCTGACGAGAAGTCGATAATAATCTTTCCTCCGCCATTCTTGCCACGCTTGATTGCAATATCCTGCGAGAAGAACTTCTCGAGTTGCTCCACCAAACGGCTATACGACTCTGGGTACTCCTCGTCAATGGTTGGAGCTAAGCTCTTCTGCTTCTTATCCGATGCAAGGCGTACCAACTCCTCGAGCTGACGTACCGAAAGGTTGCTCTTTATGCAACGCTTCAAGAGTGACAACTGCTTCGATTTGCTCTCCACTGCTGCTATAGCCTTGGCGTGACCCATCGATACGATACCACCCTTGATTGCGAACTGAATCTCCTCGGGGAGGTTCAACAAACGAAGGTAGTTTGCTACGGTCGAACGCTTCTTGCCGAGTCGCTCCGCCAAAGCCTCCTGTGTCAAGCCGCACTCCTCTACGAGTCGCTGCATACCGAGCGAAATCTCGATGGCGTTGAGGTCCTCGCGCTGAATGTTCTCCACGAGTGCCATAGCGTGAAGTGTTGTGTCGTCTACCTCACGGATATATGCAGGAATAACCTCCAAACCCGCCTTCTGAGCTGCTCTCCAACGGCGCTCACCGCTGATGATGATGTACTTCTCGCCATCGCGCTTTACGGTGATAGGCTGAATAAGTCCCAACTGACGAATAGACTCTGCCAACTCTTCGAGTGCCTCCTCGTCAAACTCGGTGCGAGGCTGTGTAGGGTTCGGGATAATATCCGAGAGAGCAATCTCGGTCATCTCCGACATTGGCTTTGCCTTAACCTCTATATTGCCGCCAAAGATTGCATCCAATCCGCGACCTAATCCTTTCTGCTGCTTCATTATTTTGTCTTTTTACGATTCTTCTTCAGGAACTCCTTTGCAAGGAGGAGATAGTTTGTAGCGCCACTTGCCGATGCGTCATAGAGCATCACTGGCTTGCCGTGTGATGGAGCCTCACCCAAACGGATGTTACGCTGAATTACGGTGTCGTAGGCGAGTGCGCCAAAATGCTCACGCACCTCGGTAGCCACCTGGTTGTTCAGGCGATTACGCATATACATCGTAAGCAGGAATCCCTCAATCTCGAGCGAAGGGTTAAGGCCGCTCTTAATCTTTTTGATGGTATTGAGCAATTTGCTCAATCCCTCCAATGCGAGATACTCGCACTGTACAGGTATAAGTACCGAGTCGGCTGCGGTGAGGATATTCACCGTGGTGAAGCCGAGCGATGGCGAGCAGTCCACGAAGATATAGTCGAAATCGTTGCGTACACTCTCGATGATGCTCTTTACCACATAGTGGCTATTCTCCATATTTGGGAGTTCGGTGTCGGCTGCCACGAGATTGATACTCGAAGGTAGTACCCACAAGTTCTTGACATCCTCGCTGTGGAGCATCACCTCCTTAGCGGTGCGCTCGCCGATGATGCATTCGTAGATGCCCTCCGAATTTATATCGAAACCCAATCCCGATGTAGCATTCGCCTGCGGGTCAGCATCGATGAGAAGCACCTTCTTGCCGAGCAGAGCGATTGAAGCCGAGAGGTTTATTGCGGTGGTAGTTTTTCCCACTCCGCCTTTTTGGTTTGCCAATGCGACAACTTTACCCATATAGTGAAATATCCCTTAGTAGTTATTATAAATAATAATCGGGCAAATTTAATAATTTTAATTTGATTTACCCAAATAAAATTCCTCTTTTGCTCAAAAATGCTTAACTTCGCCCTCAGAAAACCTCAACGAAATGGAAAATACAGAACAGAAAATAGCAGAAAAAGGGCTCTTTCCAAAGTGGTGGGATCTTTTGGTTATGTTGATGCTCTTCGCCTTGGCGCAGATGCTCTTTGCTGGTGTGCTGCAACTGTTTGGCATCACCACTCCAACAACCTCCTCGATAGATGCTGTAGATATCGAAACCTATATGAACGAGCAGAATGCGCTCGGCCGTTATGCGGCAATGGTACATATCTTCTCGTTTCTCTTCTCGATAGCAGTATTGTGGCTCTATGCGCGACTCCGAGGGGGTAAAGGTGTGATTCATATCCGTCATAAATCCTCGGGCTTCAATCCGAGCGTTTTGTTGATGGGCGTGATTTGGCTTATGGCATCACAGATAGTTCTCGAGCCGTTGTTGGAGCTACTCCCTTCGGATAATGGCCACGGCATAGGTCGCGGTGTTTGGGCGGCATTTACGGCGATTGTCTCGGCTCCTATATTGGAGGAGTTGTTGTGTCGAGGAGTTCTTTTCGAGGTACTCAATAGGCGTTGGGGAGTCAAGGTGTCGATTCTTATCTCGGCAATCTTCTTTGGTCTGCTCCACTTGTGCCCTGCCAATGCAATCGTGGCTGTGGATGCGGGCCTAATCTTTGGTGTGCTATATGTTCGTACCTCATCGCTCTATGCCACTATTATTATTCACGCCATAAATAACGCTTTGGCATTTGCTCTGATAAATATCGGAATGGACGATATGTCGTTTGCCGAGATGTTGGGAGGTGGAGTGCTCTACTATGTAGTCTATGCGTTTGCTGTTGTGGCATTTGTAGGGGCGTCCATAGAGGCGTGGTTTAAGATTTTGCGAAATAAGGAGAAGCTCGAGTAGTATATGAAGAAGCGAGTATTTTTGACAGGAGCAACAGGAGTGATGGGTTCGGCAGGTCTTGCCGAGCTCTTTGCCAAGCGCGATAAATTCGATATTACAGTGTTGGTGCGCGATACCAAACGAAATCGCCGCAAGATGGCAAAATATGGCGATGAAATTCGTGTTATTTGGGGAGATTTGACAAACTATGACGATGTTCTAAAAGCGCCACCGGGCGCCGACTATGTTCTGCATGTCGGAGGTATGGTATCCCCCGCCGCCGACTATAAACCCAAGAGCGTCCTCGAAGTGAATGTTGCGGCTGCCGAGAATGTGGTTAAGGCCGTTAAGGCTCAGCCAAATAGCAATGATATAAAGGTTGTTTATATCGGTAGTGTGGCGCAGACTGGGGACCGCCGAGAACCTCTCCATTGGGGACGAACAGGCGATCCAATCTTCCCCTCTATTTTGGACTATTATGCCATCTCTAAATGTCGTGCAGAGCGCATTTTTGCCGAGTCGGGACTTAAGTATTGGGTAAGCCTTCGACAATCGGGAATCCTCTATCCTGCAATCCTCAAAAATATGGACCCTATAATGTTTCACGTGCCAATACGTGGTGTGTTGGAGTGGGCTACGGTCGAGGATTCTGGAAGGCTTCTTGCAAATGTGTGTGACGAGAGCGTTGCCGAGGACTTTTGGTGCAAGTTCTATAATATCGGCAGTGGCGCGGAGTATCGTTTGACAAACTACGACTTCGAGTGCTATCTGCTTGGTGCGATTAACTGTCCAGCACCCGAAAAGATTTTCGATGTAGAGTGGTTTGCAACGCATAATTTCCACGGTCAGTTCTACCTTGATTCCGACAAGTTGGAGGAGTATCTCCACTTCCGCGCAAACACCCCAGTCAAGAAGTATTTCGAGCAGATGGCTGCAACCTTGCCTTGGTTCTACAAGTTGGCAAAAGTTGCCCCAGGATGGCTTATCAAGCCATTTATGCGAATGATTGCCAACGATAAGATCTTTGGTACACTTGGCTGGTTGAAACACAATAACGAAGAGCGTATAAAGGCATATTTCGGCTCGCGTGAGGAGCGAGAGAAGATCGGCTCGTGGGCTGAGATGAGCGATATACATTTGGCTAATGAAGCGGAAGCCGAGCGTCTTTCGCACGGCTATGACGAGTCGAAACCTTTGGTGGAGTTAGATATTGAAGATATGCGTCAGGCCGCCGAGTTCCGAGGCGGAAAGTGCCTCTCCGAAAAGATGGTAAAGGGCGACCTTGCAACAAAATTGGAGTGGGAATGCGCCTTTGGACACCGCTTCTTTGCATCACCTGCATTGATTTTGCTTGGAGGACATTGGTGCGAGGAGTGTATGCCTGCTCCTTGGCGATTCGATGAGGAGGCAAAGTGCAATCCGTTCCTTGCACAGGTGTGGAATAGGATGCGACCAGAGGGTGATGGTGGACAGTCATACGGCACAGCCACACCGGAAGATTTCTTGTGATAAGCCGCAATCTGTGGCGTAATAAAAGGCTGCAAATTTTTGCAGCCTTTTTTACGCCAAAGTGTGTTACCCACCCCCTAAATCCCCCTCCTGTGAGGGGGGCTTTGCTGAAAGTAAAGACCTTCGGGCTGTACGCTTGAAGTGCTATCCCAGCGATGTCTCTTTTGCGATGCACCACATCTCACGACTTCTGGCAAGAGATGGTATTTTTGTGCGAGCGCTCGCAGTCAGTGACCTTTG
>JAZOWM010000064.1:0-7612 GCA_045659225.1 Alistipes sp. | reverse complement strand
ATACTATTTGTAAAGTAGTCAGATCTGACTACTTTACAAATAGTATTTCGCGATACTTTGGTAGGGTCCAAATCTGATCATCGACAACCTCCTCGAGTTTGTCAATCTCGGTACGAATCTTATCGAAGTAGACAGCAATAGCATCGTGATAAGCGATAGCCTTTTCGCGGGTATCCTCGATGATATTCGCTCTCTTGCGAGCCTCAATCATATCCGATACAAGCTTCTGAATCAAGGCTGTACGTTTCTGAATCAAGTGTATCAACTCCTCATCGCTCTTCGAAGTCATACCAATCTGACGCATCTTCCACACCTTATCCAAGAGGATATCCTCGTAGCGCGATGCGATAGGCACGATATGGTTCATTGCCAGTTCGCCAAGTACGCGAGCCTCAATCTGCACCTTCTTCACATACTGCTCCCACTTAATCTCGGTACGAGCCTCCAACTCCTTGGCTGTATATACACCCAACTTACCAAATAGCTCGATACTCTTCTTATCGAGATAGCGGTCGAGTACGAGTGGAGCAGATGTTTCGCAATCGAGCCCGCGGCTCTCTGCCTCCTTGCGCCACTCCTCCGAATAGCCATTGCCATCGAAGCGAATAGCCTTACACTCGCGAATCAACTCGCGCAGGCGCTCATAGATAGCCTTCTCCTTCTTAACGCCCTTGGCAATGCGCTCATCAACGCTCTTGCGGAAATCTATAAGAGTCTCTGCCACAGCAGTATTAAGCACAATCATAGCATCGGCACAGTTGTCCGAGGAGCCCACCGCACGGAACTCGAAACGATTTCCCGTAAAGGCAAATGGCGAGGTACGGTTGCGGTCGGTATTATCCAGGAGAAGCGATGGAATCTGAGCCAAGCCTCCCATACGAAATACGTTCTTCGAATCGAATCGAATATCCTCGTTATTGAGCGACTGCTCCATTTTGTCGAGAACCTCCGAAATCTGCGTTCCGAGGAAGGTCGATATAATTGTTGGAGGCGCTTCACCTGCCCCCAAGCGATGCTCGTTAGATGCGCTCATCACCGATGCCTTCAACAATCCATTGTGGCGATGCACGGCAGCGATAACATTTACGAGGAAGGTCATAAACTGCAAGTTCTCGAAGGCAGTGCGACCTGGCTTGAGGAGATTAACACCCGTGTTTGTGCCAAGCGACCAGTTGTTGTGCTTACCCGAGCCATTGATACCCTTGAATGGTTTTTCGTGCAAGAGTACGCGGAAGTGGTGACGAGTAGCCACCTTACCCATAACGGTCATCAACAGCTGGTTATGGTCGTTTGCAAGGTTTGCCTCCTCATAGATTGGAGCCAACTCATACTGATTTGGTGCAACCTCGTTGTGACGTGGTTTCAACGGAATACCGAGTTTCAAGCACTCATACTCCAAATCCTTCATAAAGGCGAGCACTCGCTGCGGTATAGCACCGAAGTAGTGGTCATCGAGCTGCTGATTCTTTGCCGACTCGTGCCCCATAAGGGTGCGACCAGTCTGCACAAGATCGGGGCGCGCCGACCACAGCGCATCGTCTACCAAGAAATACTCCTGCTCCCATCCGAGAAAGACCTTTACGCGCTCTACCCCTCTATCGAAGTAGCGGCACACCTCGGTTGCTGCATTCGACACTGCCGAGATTGAACGCAAAAGAGGCGTCTTATAGTCCAAAGCCTCACCCGTATAGGAGATATACACCGTAGGGATACAGAGGGTTGTATCTACAATAAATGCTGGAGAGGTTGGATCCCACGCCGAGTAACCTCGCGCCTCGAAGGTATTGCGAATACCACCACTCGGGAATGACGAAGCATCGGGTTCCTGCTGAACCAAGACCTTACCCGAAAACTCCTCCAACATTCCTCCCGTACCATCAGGCTCGGAGAATGAATCGTGCTTCTCGGCAGTTCCTCCCGTAAGAGGCTGAAACCAGTGACAGTAGTGGTCCGCGCCATTTTCGAGCGCCCACTGGCGCATACCAGCCGCCACAGCATCGGCAATATCCACTGGCAGTGGAGTATTGTTCTCGATAGTATCGAGCAAAGCAGTATAAATCTGCTTGTTGAGATACTTGCGCATCTGTGCGCGACCGAATACCATAACACCAAAATAATCCGATGGATTCTGCGCTGGAGCCTTCACCTCCACGGGCTTGTGATCGAGAGCCTTCTCGAACATCTTGAATCGTAGTAACGACATAATCTTTCTGTTTAGTTTTGATGCTACAAAGATAGAGAAAACTTTTGAGTTTTCGAATCAAAAATCAAAAATTCAGTATTAAAAAATTATCAAATTATCGCAAAACGATATATAACTAATTGTCGAATTATTGTTTTTCGATAATATAAATAGAAAAATTAGAAACATTTAACAAAGAAGAGAGATTGACACGTCACTTCGTTCCTCGCAATGACAAATATAATAAGTCGCACGCCTAAAGCATATAATTCCGGAAATTTCAAAAAAATACCTTTAATTGTCAATTATTTTTGTATCTTTGTGCGATTGTACGCACACGCGCACACGATAAATAGAGGAAATACACACAAAACTATGGGAAAAATTATACTTACAGGTGACCGTCCAACCGGTCGTTTGCATTTGGGACACTTTGTAGGCTCGTTGCGCCGCCGCGTGGAGTTACAAAACTCGGGCGAGTTCGAGAAGATCTTTATTATGATTGCCGATGCTCAGGCTTTAACCGACAACTTCGACAACCCCGAGAAGGTGCGTCAGAACATCATTGAGGTGGCTTTGGACTACCTTTCGTGCGGTCTTGACCCCGAGAAGTCTACCATCTTCATCCAGTCGCAGGTGGCAGAGTTGTGCGAGTTGGCATTCTACTATATGAACCTCGTAACAGTTCAGCGTTTGCAGCGTAACCCAACCGTAAAGACCGAGATTCAGTTGCGTGGTTTCTCGGAGAACACCACCGAGGGTGATACCACCCAGCGTCAGGGTATTCCAGTAGGTTTCTTCACCTACCCTATTTCGCAGGCATCGGACATCACCGCATTCAAGGCGACTACCGTACCTGCGGGTGCCGACCAGGAGCCAATGATTGAGCAGGCTCGCGAGATTGTGCATAAGTTCAACTCTACATACGGCGAGACATTGGTTGAACCTTCGATTTTGCTCCCAACAAACTCGGCTTGTATGCGTCTGCCGGGAACTGACGGTAAGGCAAAGATGTCCAAATCGCTCGGCAACTGCATCTACCTCTCGGACACTCCGAAGGAGGTTAAGCAGAAGGTTATGTCGATGTACACCGACCCTGACCACCTCCGCATCGAGGATCCAGGCAAGGTGGAGGGCAACTGCGTATTCACCTACCTTGATGCATTCTGTCGTGACGAGCATTTCGAGAAGTATCAGCCAGAGTACAAGAACCTTGACGAGATGAAGGAGCACTACCGCCGTGGCGGCTTGGGCGATGTTAAGTGCAAGAAGCTCTTAATTGCCGTATTGGAGGAGTTGTTGGAGCCTATCCGTGCTCGCCGCAAGGAGTGGGAGCAGAAGATTGAGGAGGTTTACGCAATTCTCGAGAAGGGCACTGCCGAGGCTCGCGCTACCGCTGCCGCAACCCTCAACGATGTGCGCGAGGCGATGAAAATCAACTACTTCCAAGACAAAGAGTTGATTGCTGAGCAAGCCGAGAAGTATAGAGCTAATGGCCAATAGCTAATGGCTAAAAGCCAACTATTATGATTGAGCGTTCCGGTTACATAAACCCTGCCAATAGGGAGAAGATTTACCGTTGGTTCTTGGGTATCACCAAGCGATTGAGTGAGCGACAGATGTTGCTCATACTCGCTGTGGTGGTGGGTGCTTTGGCGGGTGTGGCTACATATCTTTTCGAGATGTTGTTGCACATAATAAAGGGAGGATTGGTAAACTGGTTCGATGCCGACACATTCCACTTCCTCTACCTTGTTTACCCCGTTATCGGTATCGTTTTGGCAACTTTATTCGTGCGCTACATCGTCAGAGATAACATCTCGGAGGGTGTTACGCGAGTGCTCTACGCTATGTCGCGCAAGGGTTCGCAAATTGCAGGTCACAACTGCTGGACCTCGATGGTGGGTGGTGCGGTGACTATCGGATTCGGAGGTTCGGTTGGACCTGAGGCCCCTATCGTATTGACGGGTGCAGCACTCGGCTCGAATGTCGGCAAGTTGGCAAAACTCAACTACCGAAACATCACTCTCCTCCTCTGTTGTGGCGCTGGAGCTGCGGTGGCCGCCATCTTCAAGGCTCCGATTACGGGTGTGGTATTCGTGTTGGAGATTTTGATGCTCGATATCACTTCGGCATCGGTTATTCCGTTGCTTGTTTCGTCCGTTACAGCAACGACCATCGCCATTGTCCTACGAGGATTCGATCCTATTATCTCGGTTACGCTCACCGAGAATGACATCTTCCAAATCAAGCACATTCCACTCTTCATCCTACTTGGTGCATTGTGTGGTGCTATCTCCTACTATTTCACCACCGTAAATGCCAAGGTTGGAAAACTTGTTCACTCCATCAAGAATCAATATATGCGTTGGGGTGTGGCAGGCTTAATATTGGGTGTTCTTATCTTCGTATTCCCTCCTCTCTATGGCGAGGGTTACGAGGCGTTCACATCGTTGATGAGGGGCGATAAATTGACCATCTTCAACGATTCGTTGTTCTACTCCTTCCGTGAGATTGACTGGGTATTGCTCATCTATGTTGTGGCGATTATCTTCTTCAAGGTTATCGCTATGGCGACCACCAATGCAGCAGGAGGTGTAGGAGGAACATTTGCGCCATCGCTCTTTGTTGGCGCATTTACTGGTGCTGCTGTGGCTATTGTGTGCAATATGTTGGGCATGGAGGTGTCGATTGCGACCTTCACCTTGGTAGGTATGGCAGGTGTAATGTCGGGTGTGATGAAGGCACCGCTAACTGCGATCTTCCTTATCGCCGAGTTATCGAATGGCTACGGATTGTTTATCCCGTTGATGATTGTCTCGTGTATAGCCTTTGCGGTAGGTCGCTGGCTCGACCCCGACTCAATCTACACCAAGCAGTTGCGTCAGAAGGGCGAGTTGCTTACACACGATAAGGACCAATCGGTGTTGGTATTCCTCAAACTCGACGAGTTGATGGAGACCGATTTCACTCAAATCAAGCAGAATAATACGCTTGGGGATATTGTTGCGTTGATATCATCTTCGCGCCGTAACATATTCCCTGTAGTAGATGACGAGGAGCATCTGCTCGGTGTTGTTCAGCTCGATGACCTACGCGAGGATATGTTCAAACCTTCCAAGCGCAAGAACTCTATAACAAACTATATGATTCAGCCACCCGATAAGATCCTCGAGCGCGAGATGATACAGGAGGTATTACCTCGTTTTGAGCAGAATCATACGTGGATGTTGCCTGTGGTAGATAAGGAGAATCACTATCGTGGATTTATATCGAAGTCACGAATATTGAATGCCTACCGCGAACAATTGGTAAATATAACCCAATAAGAGATATGAACTACAAGGTTGTAATGCTTGACTTCGATGGAACGATAGCTCGCACCATTCCTGCTATTATGCACGCAGCGGAGAGGGCGCTCAACATACACGGCCACGAAATCGATCCTGTGATGGTGGAGCGCAACTTCGGATTGGCTTTACCCGAAGCTTTCCGTTGCTTTGCCAACGATCCTACTATAGATGATGCAACTATCGAGCAGATGATCATCGAGTTCAATGAGATATACAAGACCGAGTGCGAACCTTTGATTGAGTTGTTTGATGGGGTTCTTGATACCCTCAACATCCTCCACAAGGCGGGTGTAACACTGCTTATCGCATCGAACAATATCCGCAGTGTACTCAACCGCCTCTGCGCACGACTCAATATTGCACAATACTTCGATGGCATAGTATGCGCCGATGATGTGGTAAATGCAAAACCCGCACCCGATATCGCTTTGTTGGCAATCGAGCGCTACAATGTAAAGGCCGAAGAGGCGTTGGTGGTGGGCGATTCGACCTACGATATGGATATGGGACATGGCGCAGGCTGCGACCTCTGCGGAGTAACCTTTGGTAGCCACTCGGAGAAGATGTTACGTGCTACAGGTGCAAAATATATTATAAACCACTTCTCGGAGCTTGAGAAGATTGTACTCGGATAGGTTATGGCACCCATAATCACTATATACACTGACGGCTCGGCACTCGGCAACCCAGGACCTGGAGGCTATGGCGTGGTGCTTATGAGCGGTCCTCACCGCAAGGAGCTATCGCAGGGCTATCGTCTTACGACCAACAATCGTATGGAGCTGATGGCGGTATGCGTGGCACTCGAGGCGCTGAAGTTCGAAGGCTCGGAAGTGACCATCTACTCCGACTCGAAGTATGTGGTCGATGCGGTGTCGCAGGGATGGGTGTTCGGCTGGGAGAAGAAGCGCTTCTCGGGCAAGAAGAACCCCGACCTCTGGATACGCTTCTTGCGTATCTACCGCAAGCATCGTGTGCGCTTTGTGTGGGTTAAAGGCCACGCCGACACGGTGGAAAACAATCGTTGCGACCAACTTGCCGTAGCCGCCGCCAACGGTACCTCACTGCTCGAAGATACGGGGTATCAGGCGGAGTAGTTGAGAATTGAGAATTGAGAATTGAGAGTTGAGAGGTCTCGGCTCTTTTTTTTTGCTAGGGGTTATAGGGGTTATAGGGATTATAGAAAATCATTAATTTTCTTAATCTCGCCAAATTCACTACTAACTACTCACTATTTATAATTTATTGTCAGAAGTCGTGAGATGTGGTACATAGCAAAAGAAAGACCTTTGGGATAGTACAAATAGTACAGCCCGAAGGTCTTTACTTTTTCACGACCTCGCAATACACAAAAAAATCAGAGGTGATTGAGCTATTTTTGAGACAAACAAGAAGCGGAGTCCGCAGCATACTTGGCGTATGTGAGGAACTCCGCTATCGATGAGCGGCTCAAAAAGAGCCAATCAGAATGATTTTTTACTCGGAGAGGATTTCGAGCAACTTGATAGCTGCATCAGGAATCTTGGTACCAGGACCGAAGATAGCTGCTGCACCATCCTTGTAGAGCTGGTCGTAATCCTGTGCTGGGATTACACCACCCACTACTACGATGATATCCTCACGACCAAGCTTAGCGAGCTCCTCGATAATCTGAGGAACGAGAGTGAGGTGTCCTGCTGCGAGTGAAGATACACCTACAACGTGAACGTCATTCTCTACTGCCTGCTTTGCAGCCTCGGCTGGGGTCTGGAACAAAGGTCCCATATCCACATCGAAGCCGATATCAGCGTAACCTGTTGCTACAACCTTAGCACCACGGTCGTGACCGTCCTGACCAAGCTTTGCAATCATAATACGAGGCTGACGGCCCTCCTTCTTAGCGAAGTCAGCACACATCTGCTTAGCCTTCTCAAAATTCTCATCTTGCTTCATAGCTGAACTATAAACTCCCGAAATTGAACGAATAACTGCCGAGTAGCGACCTACCTCAACCTCGCAAGCATACGAAATCTCGCCGAGGGTAGCACGCACCTTAGCTGCCTCAACTGCGAGCTCAAGGAGGTTACCCTCACCTGTC
>JAZOWM010000063.1:0-8763 GCA_045659225.1 Alistipes sp. | reverse complement strand
CGACTCAAAGTCGAAGGTCGTAATCCTCCTGACCGATGGTGTTAATAATCGCGGTCAGATTGCCCCACTTACGGTTGCAGACATCGCAAAGGAGCAGGGTATCAAGGTATATACCATTGGCGTAGGTCGCAACGGAACAGCACCATACCCCGTATTCGACAATCGTGGTCGCGAGGTCTACACCGTAGATATGAAGGTGGAGATTGACGAAAAGATGTTGCAGGAGATTGCCCAAAAGACGGGTGGCGAGTATTTCCGTGCAACCGACAAGCTCTCGTTGGAGCGCATCTACGAGCAGATTAACTCGATGGAGAAATCGAAGATAGAAAAGGTAGAGCTTACCCACACCAACGAGGAGTTTCTATGCTATGTATTGTGGGCCCTCGGCTTGCTTCTGCTCGAATTTATTGTCAAGTATATCGTATTAAAACGCATACCATAATGTTCCGATTTGCCAATCCGCACCTCTTGTGGCTACTCTTGGTAGTGCCATTTATGGTTATCGCATTTGCGATACTCCTCCGCTTGCGCAAGCGCAATCTGAACCATTTTGGTAATATCGAAGTCGTAAAGCATCTCCTGCGCGATGTGTCGTCTTGGCGCGTCTACACTAAATTTATTCTCATTGCCACAGCCTATGCAGCTTTGGTCTTTGCTGCAGCGCGCCCACAGTTCGGTGCGAAGCTACGCGAGGAGAAGGCCGAGGGCGTGGAGATGATGTTTGTGGTCGATGTGTCGAACTCGATGTTGGCAGAGGACTTTACACCAAACCGCCTCGACCGCACTCGCTACGCCATAGATAAACTCTTCGCATCACTCAACCAAGACCGCGTAGGTGTTGTAGTATTTGCAGGCGAGGCGAAGGTGCAACTTCCTATCACCACCGACTACCGTATGGCGCGCAACTTCACAAAGCGACTCTCGCCAGAGTTGGTCGAAGTGCAAGGAACAGATGTTTCGGACGCTATAGACCTCGCTTCGTTGTCCTTCTCGCAGAGGGAGGGTGCAAGCCGAGTGATGATTCTTATCACCGATGGAGAGGCTCACGATGCCGACGCATTGGCTGCTGTCGAGCGTGCTGCTGAGCGTGGAATACGCATCTTCGTGATTGGCATCGGTTCGCCACAAGGCGCTCCTATCAAGATTGATGGCGAATTTATCAAAGACGAAAAGGGCGAAATGGTGGTGTCACGCCTAAACGAGGAGCTTCTGCAACAGATTACCGAGAAGGGTAATGGCGCATATATCCGCGCATCGAATGCCGAGTTCGGTCTAACTGAGATTGTTGGAGAGATCGAGAAGATGGAGAAATCGGAACTCTCCACACTCCGCTTCGATGAATATAACGAGCAATTCTACTGGATATTATGGGTGGTATTGGGCCTACTACTGATTGATACCCTACTCCTCGACCGCCGCAATCCGCGTCTTCGCAAGTTCAATATATTCGAGAAATAGTATCTCATTATCCGCTATACGGAAAGTGTGGGTGTCCTACAATATCGTTGGACACCCACACTTTTGGTTGATAGATCTAATTAAAACTCCGAAGTGAAGTGGAATTTAATATCAGGGAACTTCTCCTGGGCCAATGCCAATGCGTAGCTTGTGTCGGCAAGGAAGACATCTCTATCGTGCTTATCCTTAGCCATATTAGCGTGCTTACGGCGCTTGAAGTCCGCCAACTGCTCGGCATTATCGCTCTCAATCCAACAAGCCTTGTGGATAGAGATAGGTTCCCAGCGGCACTTTGCACCATACTCGTGCTCCAAGCGATACTGGATAACTTCGAACTGCAACTGTCCCACAGTACCGATAATCTTGCGGCCATTCAACGATGAGGTAAACAACTGCGCCACACCCTCGTCCATCAACTGGTCAACACCCTTTGCCAACTGCTTAAACTTCATTGGGTCGGCATTCTCGATATAGCGGAAGAGCTCTGGCGAGAAAGATGGTATACCCGTAAACTTCAACTTTTCACCTTCGGTGAAGGTATCGCCAATCTTGAAGTTTCCAGCATCGTGCAGACCTACAATATCGCCAGGATATGCGAAGTCGATGATTGACTTCTTCTCCGCCATAAATGCTGTAGGTGAGGAGAACTTCATCTGCTTACCACTCGAGACGTGGAGGTAGTTCTTGTTGCGCTCGAACACTCCCGAACATATCTTCATAAAGGCAATACGATCACGGTGGTTAGGGTCCATATTGGCGTGAATCTTGAAGATAAAGCCTGTCATCTTCTGCTCCTCAGGCTCGATTGAACGAGTTTCGGTAGTCGAAGGACGTGGCGATGGTGCAATGCGGATAAAGCACTCCAACAACTCGCGCACACCGAAGTTATTCACTGCCGAGCCGAAGAATACTGGCGCAAGTTTTCCTGCCAAGTAGTCCTCGTTGTTGTACTCATCATAAACACCCTCGACCAACTCAACGTCCTCACGGAGTTGATTTGCATAGCGCTCGCCGATGATTGCATCGATATCTTTCGAGTTTATGTCGTCAATATCTACGGTCGAAGCGTTTGCAGTCTGACGCTCGTCCGAGGTAAAGAGCGATATGTTGTGCTCGTAGAGGTTGTAGACACCCTTGAACGAAGGTCCACTCGAGATTGGGAATGCGAGAGGTCGCACGCGAATCTGCAACTCACGCTCAATCTCATCGAGCAAATCGAATGGATCCTTGCAAGGACGGTCCATCTTGTTCACAAAGACCATAACTGGAGTGTTGCGCATACGGCAGACATCCAACAATCGGCGAGTCTGCGTCTCGACACCCTTTGCACCGTCAATTACGATAATTACCGAATCTACAGCGGTCAATGTGCGATAGGTATCCTCGGCAAAATCCTCGTGACCTGGGGTATCGAGGATGTTAATCTTAACACCCTTGTAGTCGAATCCCATTACCGAGGTAGCAACCGAGATACCTCGCTGACGCTCAATCTCCATAAAGTCGGAGGTTGCACCCTTCTTGATTTTATTACTTTTGACCGCACCTGCAATGTGGATAGCACCACCAAAGAGGAGAAGTTTCTCCGTCAAAGTGGTCTTACCTGCATCTGGGTGGGCAATAACTGCGAATGTTCGTCTTCTGGTAATCTCTTCGTGTAAAGTCATATCTTTTAGGGCTTTTAGCCATTTTCTTATCTTTGCGAGTGCAAAGATAAGAAAAAGAGAAGAGACACAAGAGGGAAGAGGGGTGATTTTTTTATTTTTTTTAAATCTGCTTACGTAGTCGGGCAACTGGTATGTCGAGCATCTCACGATATTTGGCGACCGTACGGCGTGCAATGCAATATCCCTTGTCGTTGAGAATATTCATCAGCTGCTCATCGGTGAGAGGCTTACGCTTGTTCTCTTTGGATATAGCCTCCTGAAGAATATTCTTAACCTCATATGATGAAACCTCCTCACCGCTCTGCGTCTGCATAGCCTCCGAGAAGAGTGATTTCAACAATATTATACCAAACTGCGTCTGGACATACTTACTATTTACCACGCGCGAGATGGTCGAAACATCCAAACCCGTGCGGTCAGCAATATCTTTCAAGATCATCGGACGAAGCTTGCTCCTATCTCCATCGCGGAAGTAGTCGCGCTGATAGTCGAGAATAGTCTGCATCGTACGCATAAGGGTATCGTGTCGCTGCTTGATAGCCGACATAAACCACTTCGCCGAGTCAATCTTATTCTTTATAAATTGTATCGCCTCCTTGTCACTCTCGCTCTTCTCACCCTTTGCACTCGCCATATCGCGAATCATCTCAACATAGTGGCGATTGAGGCGCAACTCGGGAATGTTATATGAGTTGAGCGAAAGGTCGAACTGTCCATGGTGGTAATCGGGCAAGAAATCGGGAATAAAATATGGTGCAACATCGGGGCCGCCCTCCGAGAATAGGTTGCCAGGCTTTGGCGAGAGGTGCTGAATCTCCTGCACAGCATCGCGGAACTCCTCCTCCGAAACATTGAGGCGTGTCATCAATCGCTCGTAGTGTTTCTTAACAAACTCCTCGAAGTGATTTTTCAGAATCTTATACGCCAATTCTCGCTCGGGGGTATCGAGCGGTTGCGACTCTATTTGCAAGAGCAACGACTCCTGCAAATCCCTTGCACCCACACCTACGGGCTCCAAGTGGTGAATAATCGAAAGTAAACGTTCCAACTCCTCGCTTGTTGTCTCGATGCCAAGCGAGAATGCTATATCGTCTGCCAACGATTCGAGATCACGGCGCAGATAGCCATCTTCGTCAATGCTACCCACAAGAAATGTGGCAAGCTGAAGTTCGTAGTCCGAGAGACTCTTATAACCCAACTGCTCGATGAGCGACTCCTGCAGGGAGCGACCACCCGAAATCTGCACACTGCGTGGTTGGTCATCCTTGGAGTAGTGGTTCAAGCGACTCTTGTAGGCGGGAGTATCGTCCTCGCGCAGATACTCCTCTACCGACACCTGCTGAGGTTCCTCATCACTCTCGGCAGAGGGTTCCTCCTCGAGAACGACATTCTCCTCAATCTCCTCCTTTATGCGCTGTTCGAGCATAACGGTAGGCAGCTCCAGAAGTTTAATCATCTGAATCTGCTGTGGCGAGAGTTTCTGCTGCTGCAAGAGCAGTTGTGCGTTTGATAATTTCATAGCGGTAAAAAGTTCTACTGCAACAAATTACCGATTCTTCATTTAAGTAAAACAGAGCCTATGTTGACCATAGACTCTGTTTTTGGCTTTTAGCCATTAGCCATTGGCCATTAGCTTTTTATAGTTAAAAGCATCGTAAATGACATGCGCTCCCGTTGGTCGCTGAATGACAACGAATGACATGCGCTCGTTACACTCGCTGAATAGCAAGGCGCCTGCCATTAAGCACTACTTTGGAGTGCGCTGCCAGGCGACAAATCCGCAGCATAGTAAGCCTATGTGAGGAATTTGGAGTCCGACGCACTCGTGCGAAAAGAGCCAATCAGAACGATTTTTTTTAGAATTCGGCGTTCTTTGGAGTGCGCGGGAACGGAATCACATCACGAATGTTGCTCATACCTGTTACGAAGAGCAAGAGACGCTCGAAACCGAGTCCGAAGCCCGAGTGAGGTGCTGAGCCCCAACGGCGAGTGTCGAGGTACCACCACATATCCTTCTCTGGAATGCCGAGCTCCTGGATACGTGCAGAAAGTTTGCCATAGTCAGCCTCACGCTCCGAACCGCCGATAATCTCGCCGATTTTTGGGAAGGGAACATCCATAGCACGAACGGTCTTGCCGTCCTCGTTCTGCTTCATATAGAATGCCTTGATATCCTTTGGATAGTTGATAAGGATTACAGGCTTCTTGAAGTGCTCCTCTACGAGGTAACGCTCGTGCTCCGACTGAAGGTCGCAGCCCCACTCGCAAGGGAACTCGAACTTCTTGCCCGAAGCCTTCAAAATCTCGATACCCTCGGTGTAGTCGAGGCGTACGAAGTCGTTTGCGAGAACGAAGTTAAGGCGCTCCAACAACTCGTTATCCCACATCTTATTCATAAACTCGAGATCCTCCTTGCAATTCTCCAATGCGTAGCGGATAAGGTACTTGAGGAAGTCCTCGGCCATATCCATATTATCCTGAAGATCGTAGAATGCAACCACAGGCTCAATCATCCAGAACTCAGCCAAGTGGCGTGGAGTGTTCGAATTCTCGGCACGGAAAGTAGGACCGAAGGTGTAAATCTGTCCCATAGACAATGCTCCAAGCTCACCCTCCAACTGACCAGAAACAGTCAAGCTACAAGGCTTACCGAAGAAGTCCTGTGCGAAGTCGATTGCTCCCTCCTCTGTACGTGGGAGGTTGTTCAAGTCCATAGTTGTAACCTGGAACATCTCGCCAGCACCCTCGCAGTCCGAAGCTGTGATAAGTGGAGTGTGCAAGTAGTAGAAGCACTTATCGTTGAAATACTTGTGGATTGCGAACGCCATAGCGTGGCGGATACGCAAGATTGCACCAAAAGTGTTGGTACGAGGACGAAGGTATGCGATGTCGCGGAGGAACTCCAACGAGTGACCCTTCTTTTGCAATGGGTAGGTTGCAGGGTCGGCAGTGCCATAAACCTCGATAGCCTCGGCTTGAACCTCCACGCCCTGACCTGCGCCGAGTGACTCAACGAGAGCACCCTCAACTGCCACGCAAGCACCAGTAGTGATAGGCTTCAAATCCTCCTCCGAAATCTTTGCGAGGTCGGCCACAATCTGGATGTTTGCAACACACGAGCCATCGTTCAACGCCAAGAAGGCAACATTTTTGTTTCCGCGCTTTGTACGCACCCAACCCTTAACGGTAACCTTTGTTCCGTAGTCGGTTGATTTAAGTAATTGTGCAATTCTCATACTATATCGTGTTTAATTTTATTTTCTAACCCACAAAGATAGAGATTTTTTCGGGATAATGCTATTTTATAGCAAATAATTTTGTACCTTTGTACTATGACAGAGGAAATTTACAACAAAATCATCAACCTAATCAAGCGCGAAGTGGTGCTTTCGATAGGTTGTACCGAGCCTATGGCGGTGTCGTTATGCGTAGCTAAGGCTTGCGAGACTCTCGGCAAAAAGCCCGAGAAGATTGAGGTGGCACTGAGTGCCAACATCTTCAAAAACGCAATGGGCGTAGGTATTCCGAACAGTGGAATGACAGGTCTGCCTATTGCTATTGCGCTCGGTGTTGTAGCCGGCAAGTCGGAGTATGGCTTGGAGGTGTTACGCGATGTTGATACCGAGGCTGTAGAGAGAGCAAAATCGCTATTGAAGAGCAATGCCCCCACTATTACAGTCGCAGACGAGAGCAATGGAATACTCTATATCAAGGCGACTGTTTCAGCAGGAGAGGAGAGTGCCGAGGTTGTAATTTCGGGCTCACACACCAACTTCTCATCAATAAAGAAGAGTGGCTCCGAGGTGGTTGCAAATGAGGCTGTACGATGCGATGTTGCTGAGGGTGAGGAGGTAGAACTCTCACTCCGTAAGGTCTACGATTTTGCTGAGAATGTCGAACTCGAGAAGATTGAGTTTATCGGCGAAACTGCACAGCGCAATGTGGCAGCAGCAGAGTTGTCATTTACGGGTAACTATGGTCACGGCTTGGGCGCAATGCTCCATAGCGGCGTGGCAAAAAATATCTTTGGAGATACTCTATTTACCAATATTTTGGCTCACACAAGCGGTGCTTGCGATGCACGTATGAGTGGCGCTATGGTACCCGTGATGAGCAACTCGGGCAGTGGTAATCAGGGCATTTCGGCAACCGTTCCGGTGGCTATTTTTGCACTTTCAAACGATGTTCCTCGCGAAAAGATGTTGCGTGCTTTGGTGTTGAGTCACTTGACCGTTATCTATATCAAGCAGAGCCTTGGTCGCTTGTCGGCTTTGTGCGGATGTGTGGTAGCGGCAACAGGTTCGGCGTGCGGTATCACCTACTTGATGGGTGGTGGCTACGAGGAGATCTCGGGTGCAGTGAAGAACATGGTTGCCAACCTTACGGGTATGATTTGCGATGGCGCAAAGCCTTCGTGTTCGTTGAAGGTAACAAGTGGTGTAGCGACAGCTGTTCTCTCGGCTACACTCGCTATGAATCAGCGCGTTACAACCTCGTTGGAGGGAATCATCGAAGATAATGTGGATAATTGCATACGCAATCTCACCTCGATAGGTCGTCACGGAATGAGCGAGACCGACAAGCTCATTCTCAAGATTATGACTTCGAAGGAGTAGCCTATATCTATTAGATTTGGAACTTTCGATAGACCAAAGTAGATAATTTTCGTAAAACTCTTTGATTTACGTACCATTTTTTACTACATTTGTGCTATCAAACAAACATCACACAAAATGAAGAGTGATTTTTTGGTTATTGGTTCAGGTTCGGCCGGATTGGGTTTTGCCCTCAAGGTTGCCGATACAGCAACAGTAACTCTCGTTACCAAGGGTAAACTCGATGAGTGTAACACCAACTACGCACAGGGCGGTATCTGCTCTGTAACTTATGCCCCCGACACATTCGAGAAACATATCGAGGACACCCTCGTATGCGGAGCAGGCAAGTGCGATCCCAAGGCTGTCGAAATTGTCGTAAAGAATGCCCCTCGCTCAGCGGAGGATCTGATTCGCTGGGGTACTCGCTTCGATCGCCGCGAGGATGGAGGCTTCGACCTTCATCGTGAGGGCGGCCACTCGGAACACCGCATTCTCCACTATCAAGATTTGACAGGTGCCGAGATTGAGCGTGCTTTGATTGAGCAGGTGCGTAACCACCCCAATATCACAGTTCTCGAAGATCACTTTGCTGTCGATTTGCTCACCCAGCACCACCTTGGCGAGATTGTAACACGCCACACTCGAGGCTTAGCGTGCTTCGGAGCATATATCCTCAATACTCAGACAAACGAGATTTTCACTGCACTCGCCAAGTTCACAGTTGTGGCTGCGGGCGGTTGCGGAAATATCTACCATACAACCACCAATCCAAAGGTCGCTACGGGTGATGGCATCGCAATGTGCCACCGCGCGAAGGCTGTAACCGAGAATATGCAGTTCATTCAGTTCCACCCTACTGCACTCTACCACCCAGGGGAGCGCCCATCGTTCCTCATTACCGAGGCGATGCGAGGCTATGGAGCTGTTCTCCGACTCCAAAATGGCAAGGAGTTTATGCACAAGTATCATCCGATGAAGTCGCATGCTCCGCGTGATGTTGTGGCCCGCTCGATTGACCACGAGTTAAAGATTCGCGGTGGGGA
>JAZOWM010000062.1:0-6876 GCA_045659225.1 Alistipes sp. | reverse complement strand
ACCTGTGCGGTGTTCTTCTCCTCGTCAACGGTGATTGACGAAACTTTTGCAGGAGCCAATGCACGCTGAATAAGCAACGAAGTGTTTGCAGTGTACTGGATAACATCGATATTCTCGTTGCGCAACTCCTTAACGATGGTGTAGATACGAGCGCCCTTAACACCTACGCAAGCTCCTACTGGATCTACGCGGTCATCGTACGACTCCACTGCAACCTTTGCACGCTCACCTGGGATACGAGCAATCTTCTTGATTGTAATCAGGCCATCGTTAATCTCGGGTACCTCCTGCTCGAACAACTTCTCGAGGAAGAGATTTGCCGTGCGCGAAAGGATAACGCGAGGCTTGTTGTTAACCATCTCTACGCTCTTGATGATAGCCTTAATGGTGTCGCCCTTGCGGTAGAAGTCGTTAGGAATCTGCTCGCCCTTTGGCATCACCAACTCGTTCTCGTCCTCATCGAGAATCATCATATCGCGCTTCCATACCTGGTAAACCTCGCCCGAAATCAACTCGCCAACCTTCGATGTGTAGTCCTCGAAGATACCTGCATTCTCGAGGTCGAGGATGCGCGATGCAAGGTTCTGACGCAACGACAATACGGCGCGGCGGCCAAATGCCGAGAATGGAATCTCGTCTGTGTACTCGTCACCTACCTCGTACGAATCGTCAATCTTCAATACCTCGGATAGCGAAATCTGCGATACTTCGTCAGTGAAATCCTCGTCTGCTACAACCTCGCGGTTGCGCCAAATCTCGAGGTCACCCTTGTCATCATTGATGATGATGTCGAAATTCTCGTCCGAGCCATACTGCTTCTGCAATGCGTGACGGAATACATCCTCCAACACGCCAATCATTGTCGATTTGTCGATGTTCTTCAACTCCTTGAACTCGGCAAAATTGCTGATAAGATTAAGATTGTTCATTGTCTAAATTTTTTGTATTTTATTTGTTGTTATTAGTTTTTCTTTCTCTTGTTGCTTGTGGACATTTTTAGCCATTAGCCATTGGCTTTTAATTCTTAATTCTCAATTCTTAATTCTTGATTTGACTACTTGTAGTCAAGGTACTCCTTTGTCCACTTTATCTCGTCGTACGAGTAGGTGTGTGTGGTACGCTGCATCTGCTTCTTCTTTTTGCCCTCCACAACTACAGCCTCCTCGTAGGAGAGAGTGATATTCTCCTCGGTAACATCGTCCAATGTTGCAAGAATCTTTACGCCGCTCTTGAGCAAAACCTCCACCGAGCTACCTACTAACTTCTTGTACTGACGCACCAACTTCAATGGCTCGCCGATACCTGCCGAAGCAACGGTCAATGAGTAGTCTTCGACATCGCGGTCGAAAACCTCTCCAATAGCGTGGTTGAGCATAGCGCAAGCGTCAATCGAAACCCTTGTGTCGCTATCCAAAATAATGTCGATTGTGTTGTCTGGAGTCATAGTGCAATCCACTACGAACATATCTGTACCCTCCATTGCTCTCTCTGCTACTGCTGCTACTTCTTTGATATCCATATAGTTAACTGTTTTTTTATCTCTACTTTTATCTGTGTGATGCGAGGTATTTTCCTTTATAAAAATGAGGGGACTCACTGTCCCCTCACCTCGTTCCGCTCACATTTCAAGTGCAAAGATACACCTATATTTATAAAAAACAAAATTTTTTGAAAAAAATCGTTCTGATGAGTTCTTTTTGCGCGAATCTTCGGATAGCAAAATGCTCACATACGAATTAGTATGCTCCGCTTTTGCTACCTTGCTCCGTACAAAAATAATCTCATCATTGACGATTTTTCTTGTGTGTGATGAGTTCTTTTTGCACATATCTGCGATAGCCCGATTGCTCACATACGAATTAGTATGCTCCGCTTTTGCTACCTTGCTCCGTACAAAAATAATCTCATCATTGACGATTTTTTTGATATTTACTCTAACGCCCCTAACGCCCCTCTTGATTTTTCTACCTCGCAAACGATATCTTTGTGCGGAAGGAGTTCTTGGTTTCGCGTTCGATGATGCCTGTGATGACATCTGCGGCATCGTGCCAGCGGTTCGAGTGGAAGGTGCGGCGATAGGTTGTTAGGTGCGAGTATAGCTCTTGCCAACGCTCTTGCCACCCCTTTGGAAAGCGGAGCAGGTGGAGTGCAGTTGCCGAGTGCGATAGGATGCGCGCCTCCTTATTGCCCGATTGGTGAAACCACTCAACCTTGGTTGTAGGGGCAAGTCGCTGCACAGCACGGGCAAATCCTCGACCTCCATTGTTGCTCTCGATGGCGGCAATGCGGGTGTGGTTGCGGCATAGCATATCGGCAACTAACTGCTCCGTAACCTCCATTGGCTCACGTGAATAGACCGCATCGCAGATGTATATTATCCCGTCTGTATCTACCGCATAGCATATCGAGCAGAGGTAATCGTCACCTGTGTCAGCCGTATCGGTGTAGTTGCCGTATCGTACAATCTCCCGAGGTAGTGTTTCGTACTCGGCAAAGGAGTTGCCATAGAGCAATCCTTCGCGTGAGGAGGGGTGCCCCTGATACATACATTCGAATCGTAGAGTGTCGAGCTTGCGCTTCTGCTTGAGGAGTGTTGCCGAGTGTCGCTCCTCCCACAATGCTTCGCCTATCCCGCGAGGGTCAATCTCGGAGGGTGGAGATGCCTTCAATGCCTCGAAGTTGAGGTAGAGCCATTCCTCCTTGCCTACCTCCTCCAAATCCTTAAAACTGCGTAATTCGCGGCAAGGCTCCTTGCTTGTGATTGTGCCAATAAGATCCTCCTCGTGCCAACGGGTAAAGACTATCAACTCTCGCGAAAAGTTGTGCATTCTGGTGCGTACCACCGAGGTGTACCACTCCCAACAATTCTCGCGAATAATCGGGGAATTTGCCTCCATTGCGTCCTTGTACAAGTCGTCCAAAATAAAGCAGTCTACACGGTTGCCCGTAAGCGAACCTTCGCGACCTACCGAGAGGAGTGCGCCATCGCGTCCGATAATCTCCACCTCGTCTGCCGTGCGAATATAATTTGTAGGTATTGAACCCTGCTTTATGGTGGTATTGGGGAAGATTTCGGCATATTCGCGACTCTCGAGAATGCGCTGAACTCGGCGATTGAAGCGCGAAGCTAAACTTCCTGAGTATGACGCTATTGCGATGCGAATATCGGGGTTCAAGCCAAGCATATAGGCGGGCAAAAGGGTGGTTGCTCCTACCGATTTTCCGTGCTGTGGTGGCATCGTGATAATCAGTCGGCGAATATCCCCTTTGGCAAAGGCCTCGAGTACGCGATAGTAGACCGAATGAAAGGGTTGCACCTCCAAGAAAGGGTAGATTGTAGTTGCGAAATCGGTGAACGTCATAGCTACTCCTCCTCAATTAAAAATGTTACAAACTTCTCGAAGTCGAAATCGTCCCATACGACACCCTCTTCATCCTCGCAGAGGAAGTCCCACCATACGGCAGATACAGCGTAGATGGTGTCGTGCAACTCGCATCGATTGCGCGTGTCGGGACGGCGGCGATAGAGTATCAGCGATGCTGTAAGTCGCAGAACCTCTCCCGTTGCACTCAACGCTTCGGCTACGCCAGTAAAATAGCAGGGTGACAGTAGTTTGCCATTGACCTCGGCGGCAAGAGCTGCGTAATCCTCCTCGGATAGCTTGTAAATTGTTCTCTTCATACTTATTTTATCTAATTAGGGTTAATAAAAGTTTGCTATTCTCGCGCAAAATGTTTAACTTTGCAGGGACAAATATAGTTCAAGAAATGAACGTTTGTATCAATTTATGTTCAAAAATTGTATAAAAAGAACTGAATGAGTTATATGGGAGAGAAAGTAAAACTTATACGCAAGTGTCTTGGTATGACGCAAGAGCAATTAGCTCAGCGACTTGGCGTAGGTAAGACTGCGTTGTCGATGATTGAGACTGGCAAGGCTCGATTATCCTCGCGTAATAGGAATATACTTGTTCAAGAATTGAATGTTAATCCTCAGTGGCTCGAATCTGGTAAGGGTGAGATGTTTAATGCCGATCCTGCCTTTTCGGCTTCGTTTAGTCGAGGCTCGGAGATGGCTATGCCGTTGCAGTCGGTGCCACTCTACTCGATAGAGGCTACAGCGGGGCTTGTGCCGCTATTCGAGCAGCAGGGAGCGCACTCTCCGATAAACTATATTCACATCCCCAATTTGCCAAAGTGTGACGGTGCAATCTATGTTGTAGGCGATTCGATGTATCCACTTCTCAAGAGTGGTGATATTGTGCTCTACAAACAGTTGCGCACATTGGAGGATATATTTTGGGGGGATATGTATCTCCTCTCGATAGATTTGGACGGCGAGGAGTATGTAACCGTGAAGTATGTGCAACGCTCGGACAAGGAGGGTTATGTGCGCCTTGTGTCGCAGAATCAGCACCACGCCGATAAGGATATCGAGATGGGACGCATTCGTGCTATTGCCCTTGTCAAGGCGAGCATTAGGATGAACTCGATGAGATAGACGAGAGAGGCGGAAATCGGCAAACGGAAAAACTGTTCCCTATAACCCCTATAATCCCTATCGCCCCTATTACCCATAAGAAACAAGCAAACAACAAACAATAACAAAAACAATCAGTAAGATGAAAAAACTTCTCTTTTGTGCAGTTGCTCTCCTGATGGGAGAGAGTGCAATCGGAGCGAATGATGCTAAGTGGCAGGATCCTAACATCTTTGAGGAGAATCGCTTGCCTATGCGCTCTACATTTATAGTTACACCTACTGCCGAGCAGGTGGTAGCAGAGCACGACTACTCGCAGTCGCCTCTCTATCGTTCGATTGGTGGTGTGTGGAAGTTCCACTGGACTGAGAATGCTACAGATGCTCAGCCCGAGGGTTTCTATCAGCCTAAGTTCGATGATTCGAAGTGGGGCAAGATGCCTGTTCCAGGTTTGTGGGAGATGAATGGCTATGGCGTGCCTCTCTACAAGAATACAGGCTACGCTTGGCACAACTACTACAAGAGTAATCCTCCGTATGCGCCAACCGAGCGCAATGCTATCGGCCTGTATCGTCACAACATCAAGGTTCCTGCCGAGTGGGCTGGAAAGCAGATTTATGTGCATATCGGCTCGGCTACATCGAACGTGTCGTTGTGGGTGAATGGCCACTATGTGGGTTATGGCGAGGACTCAAAGCTCGAGTCGGAGTTCGAGATTACAAAGTATGTAAAGGCTGGTGGCGAGAACCTCTTTGCTATGCAGATCTATCGCTGGTGCGATGGTACCTACCTCGAGGATCAGGACTTCTTCCGCCTCTCGGGTATTGGTCGTGATTGCTACATCTACGCTCGCGACAAGCGTCACATCGAGGATGTGAAGTTTGTGGCTGACCTCCACAACAACTACACCGAGGGCCATCTCGATATGAATGTTACCACAACAAAGGGTGTTAAGGCGTTGCGTTTGACCCTCCTTACTCCGTGCGGCAAGCAGGTGAAGCAGGAGGTTGTACCGGTTGCGAAGGGCAAGGTCGAGCAGTGCTGGCACGTGGGCAAGGTGAAGCCTTGGAGTGCCGAGGTACCTACCCTCTATCGCCTTGTTGTTGAGGTTGTTGATGGTGCAAAGACCGTTGAGGCTACCGCCTTCAAGGTTGGTTTCCGCAAGGTGGAGATTAAGAAGGCTCAGCTCCTCGTGAATGGCAAACCAGTGCTTATCAAGGGTGTTAATCGTCACGAGATGAATCCTAATACGGGTTACTATGTCACTCGCGAAGATATGATTCGCGATATTCAGATTATGAAGGAGTTGAATATCAACGCTGTTCGTACTTGCCACTATCCTAACTCTCCGCTTTGGTACGACCTCTGCGATGAGTATGGATTGTATGTATGCGATGAGGGAAACATCGAGTCGCACGGTATGGGCTACAAGGAGAAGACCTTGGCTAAGCGCGAGGACTACGAGGCTGCACACCTCATTCGTGATCAGCGTATGGTGTTGCGTGACTACAACCACCCATCGGTTATCTATTGGTCACTCGGTAACGAGGCGGGCAATGGCCCTAACTTCCACAAGTGCTACGATTGGATTAAGGCTTACGACAAGTCGCGCCCTGTGGCATACGAGCAGGCTAACTACATCCGCTATGGACGTAGTGCAAAGAACTACAATAGCGATATCGAGGCTCCGATGTATGCTGAGTATGACGCTTGCGAGCGTTACGCTATGATGAAGCCAGAGCGTCCTCTTATCCAGTGTGAGTATGCTCACGCTATGGGTAACTCGCTCGGAGGCTTGAAGGAGTATTGGGATTTGATTCGCGAGTATGCTTCGTACCAGGGTGGTTTCATTTGGGACTTCGTAGACCAGGCTTTGGCTTGGCGCGAGAATGGTGAGTTGACCTATCGCTATGGTGGTTGCTGGAATAAGCGCGATGCTACTGACGATTCGTTCTGTTGCAATGGCTTTATTGCGGCTAATCGCGAGTTCCACCCTTCGGCATACGAGGTGAAGCACCAGTATCAGAATATCTGGGTTAAGAATATCGATGCTGCATCGGGTCGCATCAACGTCTACAACGAGCACTTCTTCAAGTGCCTCAAGGATGTACGCCTTGTGTGGACACTCTCGAGCAATGGCAAGGCTGTGATGTCGGGCAACGTGGAGAAGCTCGATATTGCTCCTCAGCAGAGCAAGGAGATTCAGCTTGGCTATACCGCAGAGTGTCTCAAGGGACTCGAGGGCGAGGTTATCCTCACCGTGTCGTTTGTGTTGAAGAGAGCACAACCACTCCTCGCTGCAGGTCACGAGGTGGCATTCAACCAGCTCACCATCAATCCTTACGATGTTCAGGCATCGTTCAACGCTGCACAGCCTAAGTGTGGTCGTGGTCTTG
>JAZOWM010000061.1:0-4230 GCA_045659225.1 Alistipes sp. | reverse complement strand
GAGGTAGTTATCTCGAGCGACGCTCTTGAGCTTACTGCCCTCAACCGTAAACAGGTTGTAGTAGTTGGTCGCGATATTCGCAGCAAGAACACTGCCTTCGGCTGTGAGGTAGGACGATGTATAGGCTGCATTCTGCAACATATAGAGGGTATTACCACTTGTATCTACGCTTGTTGTACGGTTATCGAACAATAGACCATAAACCGTAATAGCCTGCATCTGCTCCGTCTTACTCTTGCCATTTACGGTAGCCTCAACATCTATTTCGTATATTCCCTTTTCTGACTTTGACAGCTCTACATACCAGGTGGTATTCGACACCTCTGTGCCGTTGAAATATCCGCTTCGTGTTGCCTGTTTGCCATCTATAATCACCGAGGTTGGATCCGATCCAGCCGAGATGTTCACATAGTAGCGAATCTTCTCGCCCACAACGACAAATTTTCGGACGTCGCTATTAATCGAGGTGTTGAGAGAGTCCTCCCAATGGCTAAACTGCATCTTCAACACTGACTTGACAAGGGTTACCTCCTCGGTATAGATGAGTCCGTGCTCGTTGCGAACAATCATATGCAGGACAACGCCATCATCGTTGCAATCGGACGGAGTGATATAGGAGACGGTACCCTCCAACTCGTATACACCCTCGCCCTCTATGATACGAATAACGCGCTCCTTCTCCTCGCCCGAGGTTGTTGTATAGTTTGCCATAATGGTAACATCCTCGATGGCACTACCATAAGAATGTGTCTTGTAAGAGAGTGTCATCTGCGTATTTGGCACAAGGTTGCGAATCGAAGGGGTCAAGGTTGCCGTGATACTACCAATCTTCTCATCCTTAACGCATCGAATTGGAGCTGCGGTACGACGATTAGCGTAGTCGATATGCAGGTTGCCACTATAGGAGCCGACATTGGTTTCATTCCACGAGCTCTCCTTAGATATATAGATGCGCGAGCGATGCATATATTGGCTTATCTCACCATTATTCTGAGCATCGGCATCGTCACAATACATTGATGATTGGTAATCACCCTTCTGGCCCACATACTTCCACGCACAAACCAAAGAGTTCAGACCAACATCAACGCCCTTGAATCCTGCATAAGGGAAGAAGGACTGCTCTCCATTTATCGTACGAGTATAGCCGTATGTTCCAACCGAGCCACTACCCATACTAAAGAGAGCTCCAAGCTCGCTACTTGGCACACGATAGCCATATGGGCACGGGTCGTAGATTGTCTTTGTAGTCATACCCGTAGCCATATTATAGCCCCAAAGGAAGTCGTAACGCTGATGTGTCCAATTGAAGATATAGGACAATGGCTGCGCCGTAGGCAAAATCAGGTACATCGGATTCTCCACACCATTTTGCAACGATGGCTGCGCGAACTGCACAACCTCGGCAGCCGTCTTTTCGTCCGACGAGAAGTCGTAGTACGGAGCTGTATTGAGGTTAATCGGCGAGTAGTTGTATGTCGGAGGTCCCATCGAAGGGTCCTTACGTCCCCACTGATAGTACAAGCCATAGGTCGCCAATGCGTTTTCTGCGCTATTGCAAGTAGCTGCCGTAGCACCAAGATTTCTATCGAGGAAGGTGATTGTATGCTCACCTATGGTCACAGGTTGCTCCACAGGGTGGTCCGTAATCCATATATGCCACGACCACAACACATTTCTATCTTCGTCATATACGGCAATGACAGCATTTCCTCTGGCGGAGGTGTCGGGCAACTTGAAACGAACATATCCATACTTCAACTCCACATCCGTAACAAGTCCGAGTTGGCTCTCCCACAACAAGTGTGCAGTAACAGGATTTATACGCTCGGAGGTTGGATAGAGCGTTTGCGCACCCGACGAGATGATTCCCGACTCGCCATTACCCACAATCATCGCGAGGAAGCAGTAGCCATCGTAGACGTCGTTGCCATTGGCATCCTTCAACTCATCCGGAGCCACCACATAGCAGTTTGCCAACTTGAAGGTTGAGACCTTGTTTAGATCAATCTCCTCCTCGCTAACCTCAAACTCGTGCAGGAGCGAAAGGTCGTAATAACGCTCGTCGCCCTCCTTTTCGAGGATTGCACCGATGGTTCCATTGGTCTGTAAATTCAACTTTATATCGTAGATATATCCAGCCTCAAATATATCTACAATACTCTCGTTACCATTGGCATCCTTAACCTTATGCTTAGCCTCGATAATTGTGTTGTAGACTCCCGAAGTGGTATGAATCTCCAACTCCACATCGCGATTAGGCTCCACCAACGAGTAGCCAAGATAGTAATCGTTCTTTGAAGAGGAACCCTCCATAAAGACAGGGTATTTTGCCGAATCGTGATAGTCAGGATGGTTAGAGTCGTTATCGAACATCGGAGTCGTTACAATAGGCAAATTATCGTAATCGCCCCAATTGTAGACCTCGCCAAATTCGCCTATACGAGTTGGCAACCACACCTTGCACGATGTAGGTTGGTTACGAATAATAACATCGGTAATCTCACCCCACATCATAAGGTTCTGCGGACTCTGGTCGGCATAGGCCGTAACACGAATAGCCGAACGGTAATGACGATAAGTTAAGTAGTTAGAATAGGATGGTGAGGTAAAGTTGTGACCGAAAGGTTCGCGATAAATATTGCTATTATCCACAGGGTGGACATCGCTATTATGCGGTGCAGTAGGGTTGTATTTGTGCCACGATTGACCCTCACACACATTGCTGACCATCAAGTCGGTCTCGCCATCGAGCCCCTTGAACTGCAGTGCCACAACCTCGGTAGGTACACCGTTGATTTCAACCGTCTCGTTAAGGCGCACAGCATCGAACTCCGAGAATTCGAACTGAGCCGTTGCCGGCACACCCTCCTTGCGAGGAAGGCGACAGTTCATTGGATACCAACCAACCATTCGTGTATGGTAGAAATGGGTTGTATCGCGGTGAATAACACCGTCAATCTTCTCCTCCACGATATTCATCTTGTAGGATTGCTCGGGAGCGAGCGAAACCGAACGGTAGTGGATATCTTCGGTATTATCGGGCGATGATATTACGGTTGACTCAAGCAAGAGAGCCTTATTCCAATTAGTGTAATATGGCGTAGCCAAATCGTTACCCGTAAAGGTGTACAATCCATCATTCGTCGCACTCAAATCCTCATCTATACGGAGGAAGTTCGAGTCCATCTGCTTGGTTGTTATCTGATCTATCAACGAACGCACAGCTATGCCTGCACTCTTGGCGCGTGACACACTACGCGACTCAACCACACACGAAGGCGAGATTGTCGAAGAGGGTGCTACAGCCGCATCACCGCCAATCTCCACACTCTTCAAATCATCACCAACAACCTCGCACGAAACGAAGATTGAAAGCGTGGTCAATATCATCAAAATCGTATATAACCTTCTCATAACTCTCTCCTCCTATTACTCTTTTTGACAACGAGCAGGCATTCCATATGCAGGGCCACATCCATCACCACCCGAGTTGGCAATCTGTCCCGTATACGTATTAGTATATATATAGGAACGGGTGTTATACTGTCCCATTGGCATACCCGTAACCAATCTACCCTGTTGTCCTACATCCTCATAGCCACCATCTTGTGGGTGTCGGTAGCCCATAAACGGATACCACGATCTATCGAAGTTTGCCTTATTGAATACCAATCCATAGCTATCGAAGTTCTGCTCTCCATTGCCCAAGTTGATATTTCCGCCATTCTCGCCATAGGTATAACCCTGGTTGTTGCCATAGCCCCACGCGTGGTGGAATGGAGTACGGTAGCCTGGAGGGCAAGGGTCGTGCATCGTCTTGGAGAAGGTCTGACCCTGAATCGAATAGTCCTTAACCGCATAACCCCACAACGCCACATTGGTATATCCATCGGCGAAGGTCGATGGGAACCAACCGCAAGTGTTGTTTCCGCACATCGAGGTACTCTTGTAGAACGCCATCGGATTCTGTGTAGCCACAGGTATTGTAGCCGCCGCTGAGGTGTCTATATCGGTACGGCACGACCACGCACCCGTATTGTAGCTCTTAACCCAATACTTCGACGACTTTGGCTTACCGCTAACGCACTCATCACCAGAGTTGTATGCCGGAGGGCCCATAATAGGGTCCTTGCGGCCCCACTGATAGTAGAATCCATATGTTGCCATACGCTCGTTGGTGTTTGCGAACGACAACTTGCTAACCGCTGTGTTCGGAGCTGTAGTTGC
>JAZOWM010000060.1:0-5097 GCA_045659225.1 Alistipes sp. | reverse complement strand
ATCCGCGAGGTTCTTCGCGAGAAGTTCGGTGCTTTGGCTGAGGAGTGCCCAATTCTCTATGGTGGTTCGTGCAAGCCATCTAACGCAGCAGAGATTTTTGCAAAGGCTGATGTTGATGGTGGTTTGATTGGTGGTGCTGCTCTCGTGGCTACCGATTTCCTCGCAATCGGTAAGGGTTTCTAGTCGAAATTGTTTCTAACGGTTTTTGCAGCCTTCCTCGTAACATCGGAGTGGGTTACATACGCTTTGTATGCTCCCTCCTCCTCTGCTATGAGAGCGTTGCAAAACCTCGTTATAAAGCAATTTCGAGGTGGTGTAATGCAAGCAAAAACTAACAAAAGGTTTTTGGGCTGTCGCTTGGCAGCCCAATTTTATAAAAAAAGCTAATGGCTAAGGGCTAATAGCTAATGGCTAATCTATGGAGAGATACATCAACATCAACGACTACGACTATCCGTTGCCTGACGAGCGCATTGCAAAGTTTCCGCTCTCGGAGCGCGATTCGTCGAAGTTGCTCATCTATCGTCAGGGCGAGATAAGCGAACGACACTTCTCGGACATTGGCGAGGTGTTGCCCGAAGGTTCTCTGCTTGTATTCAACAATACAAAGGTTGTGCGAGCACGACTCGTTATGCACAAACCTTCGGGTGCTCGTGTCGAGGTATTCTGCCTCGAACCGCACCGCCCTGCCGACTATGAGCGTGCCTTTGCAGTAAAGGGCGAATGCGAGTGGTCGTGTATTGTGGGCAACCTCAAAAAGTGGAAGGAGGGAGCGGTGCAGATACCTTTCGAGTATGAGGGCGAGAACTACACCTTGCAGGCCTATATCGCCGAGCGAGGCACTCGTGAGCATATCGTTCGTTTCGAGTGGAGCGCACCGATGACCTTTGGCGAGTTGTTGGAGTATCTTGGCCGCATTCCTATTCCGCCATACCTCAATCGTGAGAGCGAGGAGATTGATAATACTCGCTATCAGACGGTCTATTCCCGCTTCGAGGGCTCGGTGGCAGCACCTACCGCAGGCCTGCACTTTACACAGCCGCTTATCGAGGGAATGCGTGAGAGGGGTTTTGACTTTGCGGAGGTTACGCTTCATGTGGGCGCAGGAACATTCCTACCTGTCAAAGACGAGGATGCTACCAAGCACGCAATGCACACCGAACACTTTGATGTTACGCTTGCCACCCTGCGCAAGTTGCGTGCAAACTATGGCAAAATCGTGGCTGTTGGTACAACCTCGGTGCGAACATTGGAGTCGCTTACGGCGTTGGCTTGGCGAGTGAAAAATGGCAAGTCCTATGACTCGGAGGTGGTAGGGCAGTGGGAACTCTACGATATTCCTGCCGACTTCTCGGGCGAGGAGGCTCTCGATATACTTATATTATATATGGAGCAGCAGGGCTTGGAGCGCCTACACGCCGCTACCGAGATTATGATTACGCCGCTTGGCTACTCGTTCCGCATTGTTCGCAATATCGTAACCAACTTCCATCAGCCAAAATCGACATTGCTGCTGCTTGTGTCGGCATATCTTGGCGAGGATTGGCACAAGATTTATGATTATGCGTTGTCGCACGATTTCCGATTCTTGTCGTATGGCGACTCCTCCCTGCTTATGAGGTAGGGTGGTGCCATACAAATTTATACAAAAAGAGTGTGTCCAAAAAAATATTGGACACGCTCTTAGTTTTTAGTTTAAGACGCTACTACTTGGAAGCTCGCTTGCGGTCTACCTCGTTCAATAGAATCTTGCGAAGGCGCATCGACTTTGGAGTCACCTCTACATACTCATCCTCCTTGATATACTCCAATGCCTCCTCCAACGAGAAGATCTTTGGAGGTACGATTACCGCCTTATCGTCCGAGCCAGAAGCACGCATATTGGTCAGCTGCTTCGACTTGCAGACATTTACCGTAATATCGTTGCTGCGAGTGTGTTCGCCGATAACCTGTCCCATATAGACCTCCTCCATCGGAGAGATGAAGAAACGACCACGGTCCTGCAACTTGTCAATCGAGTAGGCGTATGCCATACCTGTCTCCGATGCAATAATGGAGCCATTGGTACGCATATCAATATCACCAACGTATGGCTCGAAGGCACGCAAGCGGTGTGACATTATTGCCTCACCTGCAGTTGCAGTGAGCATATTCGAGCGTAGACCAATAATACCACGTGATGGAATATCAAACTCCAATCGGGTGCGACCGCTGTCCGACTCCATATTTGTGAGTGTACCCTTGCGGCGTGTAGTCAACTCGATAACTGTACCTGCATACTCATCGGGGCAATCTACGGTCATCTCCTCGATAGGCTCACACTTCACACCGTCAATCTCCTTGATAATAACCTTTGGTTGTCCCACCTGTAACTCGTAGCCCTCGCGGCGCATAGTCTCGACCAAGACAGAGAGGTGCAACACTCCACGTCCGAAAACGAGGAAGGAATCGGCATTCAAGCCTGGCTGCACGCGAAGTGCAAGGTTGCGCTCCAACTCGCTGTCCAAACGATCCTTAAGGTGGCGCGAAGTTACAAACTTACCCTCGCGACCAAAGAATGGAGAGTTGTTGATTGTAAAGAGCATCGACATCGTCGGCTCATCAATCTTGATTGGTGGCAGTGGCTCTGGATTCTCGAAATCGCAGATTGTGTCGCCAATCTCGAATCCCTCGATACCTACCAAGGCGCAAATCTCGCCGCACTCAACCTTATCGACCTTCTTCTTGCCGAGTCCGTCAAAGACCATCAGATCCTTAATCTTGGTCTTTATCATTGTCTTTCCATCGCGCTTAGCAAGGGTTACATTCTGACCATTTACGAGTGTACCGCGAGTGAGCTTACCTACGGCTATACGACCGATATAAGAGGAGTATTCGAGCGATGTTACCAACAACTGCGGAGTACCCTCATTTACGGCAGGCTCGGGAATCTCGTCAATAATAGCATCCAAAAGCGGCACAATACTATCGGTCTTTTCGTTCCATTTATGCGACATCCAGCCCTGCTTTGCCGAGCCGTAGATGGTCTTGTAGTCGAGCTGCTCCTCGGTAGCATCGAGTGTGAACATAAGGTCGAAGACCTGCTCATTCACAACCTCGGGACGGCAGTTTGGCTTATCCACCTTGTTGATTACAACGATAGGCTTTTTGCCAAGCGAGAGAGCCTTCTGAAGCACGAAGCGAGTCTGAGGCATAGTACCCTCGAAGGCATCTACCAAGAGAAGCACTCCATCGCACATATTCAACACGCGCTCCACCTCGCCTCCGAAATCGGCGTGACCTGGGGTGTCGATGATGTTGATTTTATAGTCCTTGTAGACCACCGATACATTCTTCGACAAGATGGTGATACCGCGTTCGCGTTCGAGGTCGTTGTTGTCGAGCACCAAATCTCCCGTTTTAGATGGTTCGCGGAGGAGATTTCCTGCCAAAATCATCTTGTCAACGATTGTCGTTTTGCCATGATCGACATGGGCAATGATGGCTATATTGCGCAGTTTTTGCATACTTTTTTCTCTGTTTTTACCTAAATAACGTGCAAAATTACGAATTTTAATCGGAAAATTACTACATTTGTATAACTAATCGCTCATAAATTTATGGCAAAAGAGATTGAAGTAGTAGGCGGCAGCTGTGTCTATATTGGCAATGCGAGAGAATTATTGCAGAATCTTCTCCCGAAGAAGAGGGTGATTGTTATCACCGATACTAATATCGATCGCACTCATCACGACCTTATAGCCCCATACGAACATATACTTATAGGACAGGGTGAACAGGCAAAGAGTCTGACTACACTCGAGGATGTCTACCGCCAGCTTATCGATATGGGGGCAGACCGCACCTCGTTTATTCTCGGTATTGGCGGTGGAATAGTTACCGATGTCGCAGGCTTTGTTGCTACAACCTATATGCGAGGCTTGGAGTTTGGCTTTGTGACGACTACATTGCTCGGTGCTGTGGATGCGTCAGTTGGCGGAAAGAATGGAGTGAATGTCGGAGGCTTCAAGAATATGGTGGGAACATTCTCGCAACCGAGATTTGTGGTTTGCGATGTTGAGCTCCTGCACTCGTTACCAACAAGAGAGTTTCGTGCCGGTTTGGCGGAGGTGATAAAGACTGCAATATTGGGCGATGCAGAACTCTTCGAGATATTGGAAAATAGCGACTTCGAGGAGCTGCGAGGTGACGCTACACAGCTCGAAGATGTTATTATGCATTCGGTGCAGGTCAAAGCTTCGGTAGTTGCTGAAGATGAACGTGAGGGCGGTCGTAGGCGTATTCTCAACCTCGGACACACCTTGGCTCACGCTATCGAGAAGTGTAGCAATAGATATAACCACGGTGAGGCAGTGGCTATTGGCTTGTATCATACAACGCGTTCGGCTTTAGCTCAGAAGTTGATTGGTGAGAGCGATGCAGCCCGAATACTCGCCCTTATCGAACGATATGGCTTTGAGACAGAACTCCCCGTAGAGCACAAGCAACTATTAAAGGCTGTCGAGGGTGACAAAAAGCGTAAGGGTGATAGTATACATCTGATACTCCCAACCGCTATCGGAGAGGTCGAGGATAGGGCTGTAAAGTTTGCGGAGTTACATGAAATAGTATAAGAAAAAATAGATGCTCGAAAGCATCTATTTTTTTCTCTCCAAATCTATAAATGTGAAGGCACCATCGTACTCCTCGCCTCGTTCGAACTCCTCGCGTGCAACTTCGTGCCATTCGGAGTGGTCAATCTCGGGGAATGAGGTATCGCCTTCGTAGGGGCGATGTACGATTGTGAGATAGAGCTTATCTACCAATGGTAATGCCTGCTTATATATCTGTGCTCCACCAATGATGAATACCTCCTCCTCAGCAGGGAACTTGGCGATTGCCTCCTCCAAGGAGTGAGCCATCTCGCAACCCTCGAATACTACATCTCCGCGTGTGATGACCACATTCGTGCGCTTTGGCAGCGGGCGACCAATAGAGTCGAAAGTCTTGCGTCCCATAATTACGGGATGTCCCGTAGTGGTAGTGCGGAAACGGCGCATATCCTCCTTGATGTTCCACAGGAGAGCATTCTTATCGCCGATTACGCCATTCTCGGCA
>JAZOWM010000059.1:0-6427 GCA_045659225.1 Alistipes sp. | reverse complement strand
CGCTTCGAGACCTTTGGTCGCGAGAAGACGAGTGGCGATGCCGCCTTGTTAAGCATTCTCTTTACCGATGTGCAGGGGCACCCGTATATGTATAACTTCGATGTATCGAATCAGATGGAAGATAATCCTAAACAGCATATTGTGATCAAGGGGGATATAAACATTCCAAAGCCAGAGGTCGGAGGAGGCTTCAGACCAGAGGTTGATGATTGGAAGGAGTTCATCTACGATGTAGAAATATAACAGAGTAAAATAGAGAGTAAAAAACCTTAAAACCGAATATAGTACGAAATAGAAAAAAAGAACAATTAAACACAAACACATTTTTACAAACACATTTTTACACATTTACATTTTTTAACAAACTTTTTTATTAACCATTTTAAAAACATTTAAATTATGAGAAAGATTTTCTTGTTTGCTGCAGCAGCGATGGTATCGTTGAGCAGTTGTGTTCAAACTGAAGAGGTTTACACAGGTAAGATGCAGGAGATGGGCTTCAAGTCGGCCGTAACTCGTGCTATCATTCAGTCGAATGATGACATGACCTACCCAATTGCAGTTTCTGCAGTTTGGGACGACACAAAGAGTGGCGACTTTGCTAAGTACTTCGAGAACGGCAAGTTCGTTTACGATGCAGGTACTGAGTTGTGGAAGGGTGAGCCTGCTCGCTACTGGCCAACCAGCGGTGATATGCAGTTCATCGGTTTCTGCCCTTATCCAGTAAGCTCGGAGATCGTTAACTCTTACAAGACTAACGGTGAGATCGAGAAGGTTACTTGGGGTACTATCGACAACAACTTGATGGATCAGCACGATGTTCTCTTCTCTGACCTCCTCAGCGTTGAGGCTCCTCAGACTTCGGCTCAGCCATTGCTCTTCCACCACGCTTACGCTCAGCTTAATGTAACTTTCAAGAAGACCGATTCGGCTGCTGCTGTTATCGTTAAGAATGTTGCTGTTAAGGATGTAAACTTGTCGGGTATCTTGACCGTAACTCCTGCTGTTGGTGCAAAGAGCACAGCTACTTGGCAGGCAGGTTTGCCAATCTCTCGCTACTTCTTGCCTGAGTCGGCAACAGGTGTTGAGAATGGTACTTTGGATGCAACCCTCGAGGCTACAACTCCATTTGCTCCACAGCCAGTTCTTGTAATCCCTGGTGCACAGACTCGCATCGTTATCGAGTACACTATCGATGGTCACGAGCACACTTACACTCACGATCTTTCAAGCGAAGACAACTGGGAGATGGGTTACAAGTACACCTACAACTACACTATCAACGTGAACGAGATTATCTTCGACTGCACTGTTGAGGATTGGATTCCAGTTGAGGGTGGTAACATCACTATCTAATTTTTACAAAACTTTAACCTGTGGGGGTTTGATCGCCCCCTCAGGTACTAAGGAACGGAAAACGGAACCGACGCTCGAAGCAAGAGCAGAGGCTGCTTGCAGACTATGCCTTGCAAGAAGGAGCAAAAGCCTGCAAAGCAGGATTAAAGCGGAAAGCTTTTCGTGCGACAACAAAAATGGCATTTAATGACATTCGGGCTTTCAGCCCTGAATGGCAATCGCAGTCTAATGACTGCTGAATGGCAGGTCGGAGAAGGTTGTTATTACTCCTTGCCATTAATTGTCATTAAGTGAGCGTTAGCGAACGAATGCCATTCGTTGTCATTCGTTGCCACAAAAAAAATAAAAAGCCAATGGCCAAAGGCTAATGGCTAAAAGCTGAATAGATTATGCGTAAGGTATTGACAATAGTATTAGCAACTCTGATTTTGGCAAGTTGTTACGAGCCATCATCGGAGCATCCAATGGGTGGTTTGACCGAGATTGGCTTCGCTTCGCAGTATGGCCGCGCTCTAATCGAGGGTGCCGAGGGTCTGCAAAAGCAGGAGCTCAAGCTCTTTGGCACCTATACCCTCGATGGTCGCACGGTACGCCTCTTCGATGCCGAGCGTCTATACTACAATACCGCAGCCGAGATACCTTGTTGGGACTACGACAATACGCAGTATTGGATATCGAAGGCTTCGTATAATTTCTGTGCTGTATGTCCGTACGATGCACCTTGTACCTTCTCGGACGCCGAAGGAAGAATAGTGCTTGGCAACTACGAGGCAACTACGAGTGGTCCCGATTTGTTGTACGCCTCGGCGCAGCGCAACCTCGCCGAGAACGAGGACTTCTCAACCGTGCACTTGAACTTCCGCCACGCTTGCGCTGCGGTGCAGTTCAATCTCGTAAACGCATCGAATGCGACATTGATAGATGTCCGCAACATACGCCTTTATGGTCTGCACAATGTGGGCTCCTTCTCGTTTGGAGCGGATGGCTCGGCTGAGTGGATATTCAACGGAACTGTGTTGAACGAGTACTCGCAGGCTTTTGGCGGTGCTTGTACCCTACCAGAGGGTGGTTTGCCCGTAAATCTGAACGTAAGACACTCGCTCTACGATGTAGGTGCAATATTGGTTCTGCCACAGACCATCTACAAAACGCCTATTACGCTCCACTTGGAGTATATCAAGCAGGGCGATGCGGATTATGCTATTCGTAATATCGAACTCGGCTGGCTTGGCGGCTCAACTCCTACTGAGTGGAAAGCGGGCGAGAAGTATGAATATAACCTGACACTTACTGACAACACCATAACCACCGAGGTTAAGGTTGTTGATTGGATTGATCACTATGTAGATTTATAGAAGGAGCAATTATGAAGAGAGTATATATTCTATTGTTTGCAGTGTTGATATTGTCGGCTTGCGGTAATATTGGCGACGAGATAGCCATTGCTGGGTCGAGCGATATCGCTTTCAATGCCGAGCATATCCAACGAGGTGCAATGACGCAGGAGGATATAAACAATAGATCGGTCTATGTCTATGGCGTGCAGAACAACACTTCGCGCATATACAACAATGCACCCATTACTCGCGATGCGGCGACCGGAAAGTGGTTCCCTTCGACCAAGCGAAGCTGGGTGGAGGGTAGCAGCTACTCCTTCTATGGCTATGCCTACAATACAATGAATGGTCTGACACTCGTAAGCGGAAAAGATGCCCTCGAAATAGAGGTGCAACAGCCTACCACCTACAACGAGTCGGCGATGATAGATTTTCTCCTCTCCTACACCTACAAGGTGGCCGATGGTGCGATGAAGCCTATCGTGCAGCTCTACCTCGAGCACGCAATGTCGTTGGTGGAGATATATGTGGTACGCGGAAATATGTTCGATGCGCGATTGACAAAGATGACCTTCGAGAATATCTATACCTCGGGCTCAATGAAGTGTACCGCGCAGGCGATAGCCAACTCGGGTGAGCGCAATGTATGGCAGACAACCCCTTCGGGCTCGAACAATGTGGACTATACCTTTGAACCAACCTCGACAAGGATAATCGGCGACGAGCGCGAGAATACCGAGGCGGTAATGAAGATTATGTGCCTCCCACAACAGATTACTGCAAATACCAAACTCACCATAGAGTACGAGATTAACGAGAAGGTAACCACCGATAGCCCCGACAACTTCGTGGCGCATAAGGAGGAGTTCTACCTCTATAACTACAACCCTATCAACTACCAATCGGGACACCGTGTTATCTACACGGCAACCATTGACTCGGGTGTGAACCTCGAGGGCGTGGTAACAGATTGGGTAAATGTCGATTACATCGAGGGCACTGTTTTGCCGGAGATTCATTAAGGAGGAGCAGAGATGAAGAGATTTCTAAAATATATATCGTTGCTGGCGGCAGTGGCACTCGTTGCGGTGGGCTGTCTGAACGATGATGTTCAAGATGTGAATGATCGCGACTCTATGCGCGTGAGACTGTGGGCCGATGTGGGCTACTCGCCTATTATCGTCTACTCGCCAAGCTCTACGCGCGGAAATGCCAACTCCACAAGTGGTATCATCGATGCTGCAACGGATACGGTGCTCACGATAGGTATGGCGCGTATAGACGAGGTATACTCGTTGTCATACCCTGCATTCGTAGATTGCGGTGAGCCTATACTTGCAGAGATGGGCCAACCAAATCCGAACAATAGCTACATCCGCGACATCGTATTTACGAGTGCGGCGCAGTTCTTCTACAACACTACCGACTATGTGAAGTATGTGGCTTGGCAACCGTGGCGTCCAAACGAGGAGGGCTACGAGTACAACTCCACTTCGACGGCTACGACGGTACGCATCCCTATTACGGGCGACTCGGATATCCTCTACGGTAATGTTACGACAGGCTCGCGAGCAGAGGGCTTCGTGCTGATGAAGTTCGACCACGCCTTGTGCGTATATCGTATATATGTATATACTATGCAGGAGGAGGGCGATACCCAGTCGGTGGCGTGGGGCGCTCTCGAGGATATGCAGATTGAGGAGGTGCCTACTTCGTGCGTGCTGACACTCCCAACCGACAATGATGGGCAATTTGGCATTGCATATGAGGGTAGCAAGACTTTAGTTCTATCCGACGAAAACAACAATATATTCTTCTCGCCAGGCGATAGAATCCCTGTCGGCTTGGCAAATCGTCGCATGGTGGCAAAGTGTGTGGTGGCACCTCCGGCAGACGGAATGCTCAACATCTCGCTCGCTACAAGTGCGGCAACGGCTCGTCAGAGAGTATCGATTGCTCGAAACTTCAAGGCGGGACACGCCTACGATATCGTTTTGCGCTTCTCGAACCACGGCTTGATAAATGCCGATGTCTCGGTTAGCGATTGGAAGCGCCACGACGAGATTATCGAGCAGGAGGTTGATGTAGATATGTTCTACAACCTCTCGAACTACGAAACTGCAAACTCCTACATCGTAAACTCGGCAAATTACGGCTATTGCTTCGATGGTACGGTGAAGGGCAATGGCGATAACTCTCTTGTTGGTGGTGGCACAACGCTCAACCCTGGCTATATCGACATTCTTTGGGACGATACGCCTTTGATTACAGTCGATGGCGTGCAACGCAAGGCTTTGACGCTCGATATGCACGAGTTGTCGTTGGGCAGAGTGTTGTTCCACGTGCAGGGCAATCCGAACGATGAGGAGGATAAGCATCTACTCTCGGAGGGTAATGTTGTAATTGCAGCATACGACGAGGAGGGTGGTAATATCCTTTGGACTTGGCATATATGGCTCACGGATAGAGTTAAGGCGCAAGGTTGCCCTAACGGATATATCGTGCAGGATAGAAACCTCGGTGCTACATCTTGCGAGCCCGATGGCGGCAATGGAATGGATGGATTGTACTATCAGTGGGGCCGTCCAACGCCATTCAAGCCTGCATCTTCGGGCGTCTATGGTAACGTGTCGAAGGTGCCGAGCAATCCTGCAAAGGTGGCTACGGTTGAGGAGGCTGTGGCAAATCCTACCACTATGTATGGAAGTGGTGATAGTTCGCAGCACGATTGGTTGGCAACCAAGAATAACGCGTTGTGGGGCTACCAGAATGAGCATACCGACCTCGAAAAGACGATGTACGACCCTTGTCCTCCGGGATATATGGTTGCCGATATGCGTGTGTGGCAAAATATCGCCAACTACGAGAAAAGCGGTGGCTGGCATAGCGGTCAGGGTGTGAATTTGTCGGTTGCATCGAACAATGTGTGGTATCCGTTCCAGGGCTATATCGAGAGCGACGGTACAGAGAATCTCACTCGCAATATGGTACGCTTGTGGTCGAGTGCCATAGACTTGAGAACCAACAATACTCCACCATACGAGTTGCGCTACACATCGAGCGAAAATGCAGGTTGGAACTCCGCAGATAGCCATCGCAATCGCGCTTTGCCTGTACGTTGTGTGTCGAGCCACTCCACAGCCATTGTAACCAATCTGAGCGCCTCGCAGACTGCTAACTGCTATATGGTTCACCGTGCCGGTTACTACAAGTTTAAGGCATCGGTGCGAGGAAATGGCGTAGGTTCACTCCTTCCATTAGGAGGTACAACTACCGCCGAGATTAACGGCGGATTGTCAACCACCATCGCCCCTGCAAAGGTCGATTTCTTGTGGTGGCAGGGCGATTTTACGAAGGTTACGGGAAATGCAAGCGATGTGGATACGATGATTCCGATGCAGATTCTGAACAATGGAGAGTTGGATAGCGAAGGCTATGTGATGTTCCACGTTGGAGAGTTCCAAGAGGGAAATGTCGGCTTGGCGGCGTACGATGTCGATGGTGAGATTCTGTGGTCGTGGCATATATGGTTTACCGACAAGCCTGTAGACCTGATTACAGGTAACTACACCTTTATGGATCGTAATATCGGTGCAACTACAGCTCCGAACACAGCGGTTAGCAAGTTGTCGTTCGCAAACACCAACGAGCGTATGGCAACATATGGATTCTACTATCAGTGGGGCCGCAAGGACCCTATTATGGGCCCTCCGGCATACAACTCTGGTGATGAG
>JAZOWM010000058.1:0-41451 GCA_045659225.1 Alistipes sp. | reverse complement strand
GGTGCGCCCCTAAATGCTCTAAATACCCTAACGCCCCTAACGCCCCTAATGTCCCTTACTTCCCTTTTTCTTACAATAAAATTGTAATTACCTCGTTTTATTACCGAAAAATTTGTATCTTTGCGGGTCTTATGCGCAGATTTTTAGAAATAGTGATGGCGGTTGTACTCCTCGCGTGCGGGGGCGCGTGCACTTCGTGGTCGGGTTTTAAGGCCGATGACGAGGTTATTGCTCGTGTTGGTACAACCTATCTCTACCGTTCGGAGCTTGCTGTGACAATGCCAAGTGGCATCGAGGCTGCGGATAGCGCAAACTATGCTCAGGCATTTGTTTCGAAGTGGATTGTAGGGCAGTTGAAGTTGCAGGAGGCGGAGAAGCTCTTTTCGCAGTCGGAGTCGGATATCGACAAGTTGGTTGAGGAGTATCGCCGTTCGTTGCTCGTGCATCGCCTCGATCGTCACTACCTCAAAGCCGAGCCTTGTGCGGAGATTACCGACAAGGACATTGCCACCTACTACAACTCCCATAAGTCGGATTTCCGCATCTCGCAACCTATGGTTAAGGGCGAGATTGTTGCTATAGGTGAGAGTTTCCGCCGCCGTGAGCAGATGGTCAAATGGTTCGAGTCTTCGAAGGCGGAGCATCGCGAGGATTTTGTGGAGTCGTGCCGTAAGAATAACTTTCTCCACCTTCAGTTCGAGGAGTGGGTGTCATTTTCGGACTTCTTGAGCAACCTACCTCTGTTGCGTACCTCGCGCCACGAGGGATTGCTCTCCAATCGCAAGGTTCAGAAGATTCACCATAATAAGACCTACTTCTACTTCCGCATTAGTAGCGTTTTGAATGTGGGCGACACTATGCCGCTCGATATGGTGAAGGAGAATATACGCCAGATACTAATTAGCCGCCATAGAGCCGATGTTATACATCGTTACGAGGAGCATATTATGGATAATGCAATATCTTCGGGACACGCGCGAATCTATGGCAAGGAATAAATTATAATTGGAGATGAAAAAGATAATTTCGATAGCACTTTGCCTCTGCTTTATTGGCGCAGGGGTTGTGGCACAAAAACGAATTGTGATGCTCGATAAGGTGGTTGCCGTTGTGGGTAACTCCTCCATCAACTACACCGATGTAAAGCAGCTTGCAGCTCAGATAATGGAGCAGCGCCGCTCGGAGGGCTATACCTCTGACCGCCCTGCTGAAGATGAGGCATTGGAGAATTTGCTTACGCAGAAGTTGCTCTACAATCAGGCACTTATCGACTCTGTGGAGATAAATCAGGCGGATGTAGTGCAGCGAGTGGAGCAGCAGGTGCAGTCTATGGTCGACCGCGAAGGTTCTATCACCGCTTTGGAGAAGAGGTCGCATATGGCTATCTACCACATTCGCGATCTTATCCGCCGTCAAATCGAGGAGCAGACCTACGCTCAGATGATGCAACAGACGGTTGTAAGTGCCACCAAGATTGTGCCAGGAGAGGTTGAACGATACTACAAATCGAAGGATAAGGATAGCTTGCCTATTATCGCCGAGCAGTATATGTACGCCCAAATCACAATGTTCCCCAAGAATATGAAGGAGGCGAAGTTGCGAACTCGCGAACGCCTTGTCGAGATGCGTGAGCGTATTGTTACAGGCAAGACTCGCTTTGCAACACTGGCACGAATGTACTCGGTAGATGGTTCGGCTATTCACGGTGGAGAGTTGGAGCCTGCGCCATTGGCTGGCTTCGTAAAGCCTTTTGCCGATGCATTGGCAGAACTGAAGACAGGGCAGGTGTCTGAGGTTGTCGAGACCGAGTTCGGATTCCACCTCATCCAGCTTATCGACAAGAAGGGCAACCTTTACCACTGCCGACATATCCTGCTCCGTCCAACCTATACCATAGACGAGATTATGGCCCCTATGCGCGAGTTGGATAGCATAGTAAATCTCATAAAGAGGGATTCACTCACATTTGAGGCTGCGGCAAAGAGACATTCGGACGACAAATATTCGAAGATGAATGGTGGTATAGTTACCAACCACGATCTCTTGGAGCGCTACTCGGCATACGATGCGAAACTTACCGCAACCAAGTTCTTGAAGGAGGATTTCGGTGCTATGGGCGGAAAGAGCATCGATGACTATAACGCCATCCGCCGTCTGAAGGAGGGTGAGATGTCGTCACCATTCCGTTCGACCGATATGATGGGTAACGAGTTGGTGAAGGTTTACCCTGCACATGACGCTTCGCGCGAGGAGGATTATCTGCGATTGGAGCAGTTGGCATTGTCGCAGAAGCAGGAGGTAGAGTTTAAGGAGTGGCTCGATAAGAAGGTAGCATCGATGTATATCTACATTGCTCCTGAACTCCGCAATGGAGAGTTTGAGAATAAGAATTGGGTTAAGGCAAGTAAGTAGCAGTGAAGAGAAGAGTTGTAGCTATATTAGTTTCGCTCGTAGCGTTGGCGAGTTTGGTTTTTGCTGGTAGCAATGGCCTACCTTCGCTATCTATGGAGCAGCCGCAACAACGAGATACAAAACCCACCATTGCAGGTGAGTCACCTAAGCGCGACTATGTCGAGATGAAGTCCGATGAGGGCTGGCAGATGGAGTATAATGGGCAGAAGATAATGGTTGTAGTGGGCAACTTTGCAGCTCACCACAATGGTACGGTTATTACGGCAGATAGTGCTGTGCGCTACAGCGAAAGGCATATTGAGTGTTTTGGCAATGTCTTGATCAATCGTGGTACAACCTACATCTACGGCGATAGAGCCGAGTATGATGGCGATACAAACGAGGCACGCGTCTACTCCAAAATCGTAAAGGTTGTAGATGGCGATGCCACGCTCTTTACCTACAACTTCCTCTACAATACCAAAACAAGTATAGGTCGCTACTCGGGCGGAGGAGTCCTTGTCTGCAACGATAATATGCTCGAATCGGATAGAGGATATGTCTACTCGGACGAGCACGAGATTATCTGCGTAGATAGGGTGCAGATGCGTAATAATGAGTATGAGATGAAGGGTGATTCGGTGGTCTACAATACCGAGACCGACTTCGCACAGTTCTTCACCTCGACAAATATATGGAATAAGAGTGAGAGTGGCAGAGCCGAAGAGGAGGACTACCTCTATGCCGATCGAGGTACTTTCGACAAGCGCAAGCAACTCTACACCTTGACCTTGAATGGCTATATTCTCACCAAAGATCAGGAGATGCTGTGTGACTCGCTCGACTACTATCGTGATAGCAACTACGTTCTGCTAAAGCGTAATATCCAGATTGACGACCGTTCGCAGAAGATGATAATCTTTGGCGATTGGGGAGAGTATTGGAAAGAGCCAGGAAATGTCTTTGTCACCAAGCAACCTTCGATTGTAAGCTACGATCTCTCGCAGGGAGATTCGGTCTTTATGCGCTCCGATTCGATGTTTATCTATACTCGCTATCCAATTCGCGAGAAGATTGAGCAGGCTCGTAAGGATTCGTTGGAGCAAGCCGCTAAGGCTGCTGCAAAGGAGAGCTCGGCAAATGTTGCGGGTTCGGATAAGCCGACTGCGACATCGCCAGATGCGGAATCTCCAAAGGATAAGAGACAGAGAAACAAAGATGGTAAGCGCAGAGATAAGGGCGCTCTCGGTGAAATGGGCGGTGATATGCCACCTCAAGGACCACAGCGACCCGATGCACTCTCTCCATCGGTACCCGCCGCTCCATCAGCAACCCCGACAGAGGGAACTACTACCGATTCTCTCGCTACAACTAATGTTGCAAAGGATAGTACGGCTGTGGTAACCAAGTCCAAGGCGGAGTTGCGCCGTGCAATGATTGATTCGTTGGCGAGCGACACCTCAAAATATGGCAAGCGCCTTCGTGCAAAACTCCTCAAGGAGGAAAATCGCGAGGTGAACAGAGCCGTTAAGGCGGCACTCAAGGAGTATAAGCGCAAGAAGGCAGCCGAGCGTAAGGTTGTCCTCGCCGAGCGTAGAGTTCTCTTTGCAAAGTTGCTGGGAGAGGCTCGTGTGCGTGATGCCGAGCGTAGACGCGCCGAGAGAATCCGAGCAAAGGAGGTGAAGGATAGCATCAAGAAGGCCGAGAAACTTGCCAAACGACTTGCCAAGCAGAATAGGGGTGCAGACTCTTTGAAACTCGATTCGTTGAAGCTCGATTCATTGAAGCTTGATACTCTGAAACTCGATTCACTCAAACTCGATACCCTGAAAACAGAGGCCCCAAAGCTCGATAGCATAAAGCTCGATAGTGCTAAAGTCGACACTGCAACTATGACTGCTGTCAAGGTGGATAGCTTGAGGACTGATAGCTTGAAGGTGGATAGTTTGAAGAAGGATAGCGTAGCGGTAGATTCGCTTGCCAAGTTCGATTCAATGACCGTAGCTCAGGTCAAGGCCTACTTCAAGGCTATATACGATGCCGAGAAGGCGGAAGAGGACCGTATTAAGCAGGACTCTCTCAATGCAAAACTCGAGCGTATAGGTTTGGCTCGTCAGGCGAAGCGTGTGGAGCAGTACAAGAAGTGGGCGATTCGAGATTCAATCTTTTTGGCAAAGGCGCAGGAGCGTGACGATAATGCTTTGCGCCGCAAGTTGGCTCGCCAGGAGAAGCGAGGTATCTTTATCCAGATTGCCGATTCAGCATCACTTGCTAAGGTCGATTCGATACTCTTTGCCGAGAATGGTCCGCTCGATACATTGGTGAATCGTAACCTCGATTCGATAATCGAGATTCTCTTCCCTAAACCATTGCCATCACCAACAAAGATTGCTAAGGCAGATTCGTTGAATCTCGACTCTCTCTATCGTGAGATTCGCGCCTATAGCCACGTGAAGATGTATCGTTCCGATTTCCAGTCGGTGTGCGATTCGTTGACAATGACAACTATCGACTCGGTGATAAATCTCCACAAGTCCCCAGTGCTATGGAATGGCAGCAATCAGATTACCTCGGAGATTATGCATATTCGTACCCACAATAGCCAGATTGTTCGTGCCGATTTCGAGGGCAAGCCTTTGACTATTGCCGAGATTGATACAGTTCACTACAACCAGGTGGCAGGTAAGGAGATGACAGCTCATTTCCGTAATAACCAAATCTATCGCAATGATGTTAATGGAAATGTCCGCACCATATATTATATGCAGGAGGACGATTCGCCCGAGATAACACTTATGGCGTATATCGAGTCGGGTGATATGACCTCATATATCGAGAATCAGCAGGTTGTAGGCATCACCTATCGTGGTAATCCGAACTATATCTTCTACCCGATAAACAAGATCCCTGAAACACAACCTACCAAGTTGGATGGATTCAAGTGGGAGGCGAATCGCCGACCTACGCAGGATAGCATCTTTACGCGCGTGATACGTCCATCGCAGCGAGTAGAGAAGCGTGCATTACGCAAGCCGTCATTCCCTATAAATGCGATTTTGCAGCAGCGTAAGTCGAACTATATCAGCCGCCGTGAGTGGCGTGATCGCACCGATACACTCACCTACGAAACTATCGAGTGGTTGGAGTCGTTAAAGTCGTTCTAAATGTAGATTTACCAAACAATGAGAAAGAGCCGAGATTTTGTTATCTCGGCTCTTTCTCATTATGTAGTATGGTGGTTATCCTTTAGAACATACCCGTTTCAATCCTCGTTCCAGGACCGCAGCGACACTCTCGGCGGAGAAACTCTCGATAATAGCCTCGCGCTCCGAGAAGTCGGGATTAGAGGTTGCAACCTCAATCGCTCTTAGCATACCATTGTATAGGCTCTCCTCATTATGGTCGCACTGCACTACGGTCTGCAATCCTGCAAATAGCTCGCGCGAAGGGGTAACCTTTCCCGTTTCGCTCAAAATTACACGATTGACCTTCAAGTAGGTTACAATCTTGCTCGAGAGAAATGGATCAACCTCTCTGTCAGCGTCCATATCCACCAAGATCATAGCATCTCTAAAGAGTGGCGCAAGATCCGAGGTGTAGCCGCCCACGATAATATGCTTGCGCTCCTCGGCAGAGAGTATGGAGCTAACATTGCCCAATCTCTTCTTTGCACCCACGATTACAAATGTAGCCTCGGGGTAGAGTTTTAACAACCTTTTGAATGCCTTGAAGAAGTGGTTAGGGTTACGCAGGCCATACAACTCGCCCGTATAGAGGAACGAAACCTTGCTCGAAGCGGGGGAGTAATAGTATTTGTCGGGGGCAGTGGTGTAGACCACATCGCTTTCGAGTCCCTCCTTGTGCTGGAAGAGCGAGAGCTGATATGCGAGCATATGCGAGTTCGATGCTGCGAGGAAGTCTGCTGCGGCAAACTCTCGTGCCACAACCCTCTTTTTACCTCTAAATTCGCTACGCTTTCGTACCCAACCACCAGGTCCTGGGATAGCATCTACGGTGTAGATTGCGAACTTGCAGCCCAAACTCTTGGCGATAACGCCTCCTGCCACTACGGTGTCGAGGTGAATGGCCGATGTCTCCGCCAATACTACATCGTAGTCGTTGGATATCAGCTTCAGAGCCTCCTTACTCCATTTATGCGATACAGGAGAGGTGCCGAACCAGCGCACGAAGCGGCGGCTCCACCCAAACATCTTCTTCGAGAAGTCGAGGTGATAGAAGTTGCGTATGCCTGGGAAATCCGCTTGCGAAGGGGTACTGCATAGCACATCCACCTCGTTGGTGCGTGCCAATTCGCAGATAGCGCGTCTATAGAAGTAGGAGACGCTACCACCGCTAAGAGGTCCAAAGCATACGACAAGAATCTTCATTATCTATCTCTTAAACTTCGACTACTTTGTTGGGTAGGCTGCTATAAAGAGATCGCGCTCGCGAATCTGTGCAGCGTTTTTATGCAAGTTTGCCAACGAGATGTGACCTACTACATACTGGTAGTCGTTGCTGATATACTGCTCCTCGATGCTCGCGAAATCAAACAATGCGCGGTCCTCGGCGTTCTGGTAACGGAGATATACGCGAACCAATACATCGTTGGTGAACTCCACTGGGGTGCGACCAATCATACGCTTGTACTCGTAGCGATAGTTGTAGAAGCAAGCTGTGATATCGCTCAATACAGCCGAGCCTGTTGGGTGACCACCTGCACCACGACCAAACATAAACTGCTTGTCGTAGAACTTACCCTTGATAACTACGCCATTGAACTCGTCCTCTACACTATATATATATTTATCGCGCGAGATAAGCTGCGGCATCACGCTCATAATAATCTCGCCACTCTCCAACTTCTCCACGTGAGCCACCAACTTGTAGCGGCGCTTCTCCTCGTTTGCGAAACGAATATCGTTATCGTTCATTGTCGAGATGCCGTAGGTGAAGATGTTCTCTGGTGCAACATAGCAACCAAATGCGTGTACGGTGATGATGATGAGCTTGAACAATGAGTCCCAACCGCCGATGTCGAGTGTAGGGTCGCTCTCGGCAAAGCCCAACTCCTGGGCGCGGCGAAGAGCTACATCATACGAGTAGTTCTCGTTGAAAATCTTCGATAAGATAAAGTTCGATGAACCATTCAAGATACCCTTAACCGATACGAGGAGGTCGTTGTCGTAGTATTCCTCGAGGTTGCGGATTACAGGAATCGAACCGCAAGCCGATGCATCGTATAAGAGTGCCACATTGTGCTTCTGTTGCAACTCAATCAACTCTGGAAGGTGGTGAGCTAACATCTTCTTGTTGCCCGATACTGCAGAACGACCACTCTGCAAAGCACGCTTTACGATGTGGTATGCAGCCTCAGCGTCATCAATCAACTCCACGATAAGGTTGATGCCCTCATCGTTGAAGATGTAGTCGGGGTTATCGGTGAAATCAGCCTCTACGCCACGCTCCTTGGTGATGTCGCGCACGCAGATACGCTTGATTACCGCCTCGTTCGATGAAATGGTGTTCAGTACATCGTAGAGACCTCGTCCCACGTTTCCAAAACCGAACATTCCAATTACAAGTTGTTTCTGTCCCATATAGTTTTTTCTTAATTTATAAATTCCAAAATAAGTCTATTCAACGACTCTGCTTCCACCAAGAAACCATCGTGTCCGAACGATGAATCGATAAGATGATATGTCGCCCCCTTGATATTGTCGGCAAGGTAGCGGTTCTCAATCTCGGTGAAGAGAATATCGCTCGTAATACCTACAACGAAGGTGCGGCTCTTAATATTCTTTAAAGCCTCGACTACGCCACCTCTGCCACGACCAATATCGTGCGAATCTACTGCATACGATACCGAAGCGTAGGAGTAGGCGTTGAATCTACGGCGCAACTTCTCGCCCTGATAACGCTGATACGAGTGCACTCTGCGATTGAATAGATCCTCCTTCAACTCCTCGTTATCTTGCTGTGTAAGGCAGTATGCTGGACCACCGCGATAGCTCAACAAAGCCACACTACGTGCCGCTGCCATACCCGCCTCGCCAGCATCATCTCTGCGCTCGCCATAGGTAGGATCATTCTCCAAAATCCAACGCTGCGACTCGTTGAAAGCCGAAATCCACGGTGTGGTGCTCGCTCCCGTAGCAATTAGTACGAGGTTCTCTGCCAAGTCAGGATTTGTCAACGCCATCTCCAAACATTGGAAGCCACCAATCGAACTACCGATAAGGAGTTTTACGCGCTTGATGCCGAGATGCTCAGCCAAACGGCGATGACACTCCGCCATATCGCGTACGGTAACCTTCGGAAAGTCGCCATACCACTTCTCTCCCGTAGCGGGGTTCACCGAGAGTGGACCTGTAGTGCCATAGTGCGAGCCGAGGAAGTTGGCGCAGATGATAAAGTATTTCGAGGCATCGAGTAGCTTACCCTCGCCAATCATCTCGGGCCACCACGACTCCACATCCGAAGAGGCGGTCAATGCGTGACAAACCCAGATGATGTTCGAATCATCCTCGTTGCGCTCACCATAGGTGTCGTAGGCGATTGTCAACTCTGGCAAAACGCCTCCGCCTTCCAAGTGTAATGGTGTTGTATCGTGAAAAAATTTAGCCATATTGTTAGCTATTAGCCATTAGCTAATTCTTAATTCTCAATTCTTAATTCTCCATTCGGAGGAATCCCTGCTCGAAGTCCTCGATGATATCCCCACCAGCCTCCAAACCTGCCGAGATACGGAGCAGGGTTGGTGCAATACCTGCACGGAGCTTCGCTTCGTCGCTCAACTGCTTGTGGGTGGTTGATGCTGGGTGGGTAACCACAGTAATCGAGTCGCCAATCATAGTCATATTGGCTGCGAGCTTCAATCCCTCAACAAACTTTACTGTACCCTCCAAAGTGCCCTCCAACTCCACCGAGATAACGCACGCAGCGCCCTTGCGGAAGTATTTTTGTGCCAACTCGTAGCTTGGATCATCCTCGAAACCTACGTAGCTCACCTTCTTCACGTTCTTGTTTGCGCGGAAGAACTCTGCCAACTTTGCGGTAGACTCCGCCTCGTGACGAACGCGCAACGAGAGAGTCTCGAGACCGAGCATCATCAAGTAGGTGTCGAATGGCGAAGGACAGCAACCGAAGTCGCGCAAACCGTCCACGCGGCACTTTACGATAAATGCCTGATTGCCGAAGGTCTTCCATAAGTTCAAGCCGTGGTAGCCCTCCGATGGACCGTCAATCTCAGGATAACGACCATTGCCCCAGTCGAAAGTACCACCATCGACAATGATACCGCCCATAGCCGTTCCGTGGCCGTTAATCCACTTTGTAGCCGAGTCGCAGATGATATCTGCACCCCAATCGAATGGATTGCAGAGGTAGCCGCAAGCACCAAAGGTGTTGTCCACAACGAGTGGCATATTGTGCGAGTGAGCAACCTTTGCCAAAGCCTCCATATCGGCTACGATGCAACCTGGGTTCGACATCGACTCCACGAATACGAAGCGAGTCTTCTCGTCAATCAACTCCTCGATAGCCTCTGGCGATGCATTCTTTGCAAAACGCACCTCAACGCCGAGGTTACGCAACGAGATTGAGAACTGGTTGTGAGTACCACCATAAACATAAGGCGAGGTTACGATGTTGTCGCCAGCCTTTGCCAAAGCGGTTACTGTGAGCAAAATCGCCGACATACCTGACGAGGTTGCCAAAGCGCCCACGCCACCATACAACGCTGCTACGCGGTTCTCGTAATTGGCAGTTGTTGGGTTGTGGATTCGGGTATATATATTTCCAGGCTCGCTCAACTCGAAGAGGTTAGCGGCATAGTCGCAAGTCTTGAAGTGGTAGGCAGCGGTTGGATAGATAGCCAAACCACGCGAAAGAGTGTGGTCGGTAGAGTAACCGCCGTGAATTTGCAATGTCTCGAAACGGAGTTTTTTCTCGCTCATCGTTTTGGAAATTTAATTGAAAATTAAAAATGTATATTTTATCTTGGCAAAGATAGCACAAAAAAATTGAGAATTGAGAATTGAGAATTAAAAATTACATAAAAAAGAAGAGTTTGGCAAAATTTACCAAACTCTCCACTCTAAACTTTCAACTCTCAACTTACTCCTGCACCTTTTTGCCCCAGTTGAGGATTGGGAGCAAGAACGAGATTACCGATGCGCCAATCCAGAAGATTGCTGCCTCCGAGAAGTCGTAGTGCTTAACCACCTCGCCAAGCTCATTGACAGTCTCGGTGATGTTGCTATTTACGAGGTAACCGCTCACCTTCTCCTGGATAGATGCTGCTGCGTAGCTCACCATACCCACGATGCCGAGTGCTGCGCCTGTAGCCTTACGTGGAACGATATCCACAGCCATCAATCCGCCTAAGAATGCAATCAACACACCGATAGCGATGCCAAAGAGAGCCATCGAAAGGACGCTCATCCAGTATGCATCGCCACCATAGATGAATAATGCGTACGAGATCGAGAGGAGAATACCCGATACGAATGCTGGCATCTTACGGTCGCCCTTGAACAATACGTCCGACATCCAACCCGCTACAACAGTACCAACAATTCCCAACCAAGCATTAATCGAGATGATTGACGAAGCCTCCATCAAACTGTAACCCTTTGCCTCCTGCATATAGAGCACACCCCACGAGTTCAGCGAGTAGCGCGAGATATACATAAACGCCGATGCGAGCGCCAAAATCCAAACAGCAGGTGTCTTGAGTGCGATTTTCTGAGCTGCAGTAGCCGACTTATCTTCCTCGCTCTTCTTCGCCTCGACCTTCTCGCCAGTCAAAACCTCAATAGATGGCAGGCCCTTGCTCTCAGGGGTGTCGTGCATAAAGAAGATGATAATCAAAATGCCAATCAAACCTGCGATGGCAGCACCGAAGAATCCCCACTGCCAACCTGCATAGGCTACGATAGAGCCCACGAAGATAAACGAGAGGCCCTCGCCGAGGTTGTGGCTTGCCGAGAAGAATCCGTAGAATGTACCACGGCGCGAAAGTGGGAACCAACGCGACAATGCGATAATTGCTGGTGGCGCACCCATCGACTGTCCCCAACCGCTTAATCCCCACAAGATTGCGAAGGCGATGAATACCATCAATGATATGCCCTGAGCCTTCTCTGGGTTTACGCCGATTAGAGCAGCATACTGCTCGCTACCAGTCAAACCAAAGATACCCATAAACAGGCACGCGAGAGCCGAAATTATAAGTCCTGCCGCCATAAAGCGCTTGATGTTCGAGTGGTCTGCCAAGAAGCCATTTACGAACTTTCCGATAGCATAGGCTGCCAAAGTTACAGCACCGATTGTACCGAGCTGGTCGGCATCGAGCAGACCGCTGTCGATAATTGGTTTCTTCATCACGTTGAGAGCCGCACGGCAAACGTAGTAGAAGCTATATCCGAGCGTTCCCGCTGCGAATGACTGGAGTGCCAACGAGCGATGATACTTCTTCTGTCCAGCCTCGTCAAGGTCTGTACGAAGTGGCGCTGGAGCACTTGTCTTAAAAAAATCTAAAAATCCCATAATTTTTCTTTTTAGGCCATTGGCTTTTAGCCGTTAGCTTTATTGAATTATTTAAGTGTATGTCTTCCCTTGCTCTCCAAGTATTTGATGAGCATTGCTGGGCGGTCGGTCTGAATCATCGAAGTACCGTACGAGAGAATCTTGCCGTAGATCTTCTCCTCGTTACCTACCGCAGCATCGTCATCGTAGCCATCCTCTACGCCACCGCAAAGTCTGCCCCACAAAGTGTTAATCCAGAGCCTCTTGCCGCTCTTCAACACCTTGTTAAAGACTCTCTTTTCGCCCTTGAGCGTGCCATCCCAGCACATTTCGAATGCGAAATACGGAAGGTCGGTCTCGAGGTAACCTTGGAACAATGCCTCGTGCTTTGCCCAATGCTTTGCATTGTAGTTCACAACAGGCATATAGAGCATATTCACATCGTGCTTCGAGAAGAACTTCTTCATATAAGGAGCGGTCTTACTACTCTTCATAATCACCTGATTTGCCATATTGCGCTTAACGAGCATATCCATAATCTGGTCGTAGTAGTTCACCGCCTTGTCGAGGTTAATCATTACGCGATCCTTGCACACATCGAGAGCCTCCTCCAAAGTAGGCATCTTGTAGCGTGTTACAGCTCCGTGACCTGCACGTAAACGGCAGTTGCGGATAGAGTCGAGTGTAAGCTCCTTGATTGCGCCCTTACCATTTGTTGTACGATTGATGGTCTTGTCGTGGCAAATCACCAACGCGCCATCGGCAGTGCGGTGAACGTCCAACTCCACGATATCTACACCCATCTTGATAGCCGACTCGATAGCCTCCAACGAGTTCTCAGGGAAGTTTCGCCAATCGGCACGATGCGCAATCACGAAAACATAGTCCGACTTTGGGTTGTTCAGCTCGCGCAACAACTTGTCGGTACGGCTCTCTGCCATAGCAACAAAGGCTGTAACTACGAGAGCGATTGATAAGAGAAATTTTTTCATCGTTTTGAGTTATTATTTGATTGTGAATTTTCCTTCGAGAGTAGCGTTCGAGTCCTCTCCAACCCAAACCTTGAAATCACCCTTGTCAGCCTTCCAGCTCATATCCTGGTGGCAGTACGCCAAGTCCGAAGTCGGAACTTCGAAAGTGATAACCTTCGACTCGCCAGCCTTCAACGAGAAGCGCTCAAAGCCCTTCAACTCGCGTACCGGGCGTGTGGTCTCGGCAACAACATCGCGCACATAGAGCTGTGCCACATCGTCTCCATCGTACTTGCCCTTGTTGGTAATCTACACGCTAACCTTCACCACGCTACCAAGTTCAACCTCTGGGGTCAAAACCTTCAAATCCGAATACTCAAACTCGCTGTAGCTCAAGCCATAACCGAATGGGAAGAGTGGAGCGTTGCGAATATCTACATAGCTTGAACTATATCCCTGCGCCTTGAATTGGCTCTTGGCAGGACGACCTGTAGTCTTCGAGTTGTAGTGTACCGGAATCTGTCCCACATGGTATGGGAATGTCATTGTGAGGTGTCCCGAAGGGTTCTTATCGCCCGATACAAGGTCAGCAACCGCAGGGCCCTCCATTGTACCTCCGTGCCAAGTCAAAAGCACTGCATCGGACTTCTCAACCTCGTTGCGAATATCCATTGCACGACCTGTAGCGAGGAGCACAACAATCTTCTTGCCCGTCTTCTTCAAGGCGTCGAGCAACTCTTGCTGATCGGCAGGCACAGTAATCTCGGCGCGCGAGCGCGACTCGCCACTATGCCATCCCGAAAGGCCCATCGAGAGGAGAATAACATCCGACTGCTCGGCAATCTTTACAGCCTCTTCAACGCCACCTTCGATAAGTCCGTTCTTGTATCGGCCACACTCACACGCCTTGGTGTAGAGCACATTCTCCTTGCCAAAACGCTCCTCGAGAGCTGTGCGGATAGTGATTGAGTGGTCGGCCTCGCCCAAACCTCGCCAAGCACCAAGCTGGTCGAGTTGAGAGTCGGCAAATGGACCGATGAGGGCAATCTTCACACCCTTCTGGAGTGGCAACACGCCATTGTTCTTGAGCAATACCATCGACTCGGCAGCCACATCGCGAGCAAATGCCATATTCTCGGGACGATAGTAGGCGTTCTCTTGGTTCTGCGAGCCATATCTGTAAGGATCCTCAAACAATCCAAGACGATACTTGATAACTAAAACCTCGCGGACAAGCTCATCCACAAGTTTCTCCGAGATGCGACCCTCCTTTACGAGTTGCTCGCCATAAGCGATGTAGTCGCCACCAACCATATCCATATTGAGGTGGGCCTTCAACGCCAACTCGGCAGCCTCTTTACCATTAGCGGCTACGCCGTGGATAATCATCTCGTGTACTGCATTCCAGTCCGAAACCACAAAGCCTTTGAAGCCCAACTCCTTGCGAAGAAGGTCATACAAGAGCCATTTGCTACCCGATGCTGGCACGCCGTAGAAGTCGTTAAACGACGACATAACCGTAACAGCACCCGCATCCAAAGCCGCCTTATAAGGTGGGAGGAAGAGGTTGCGGAACATCAACTCCGACATATCTACGGTGTTGTAGTCTTTGCCTGCCTGTGCAGCTCCATAAGCCGCAAAGTGCTTGACGCAAGCAGCGATAGTCTTATCCGACGAGAGGTCGTTGCCCTGGTAGCCACGCACTGTTGCTGCCGCAATCTTTGCTCCGAGGTATGGGTCCTCGCCTGCACCCTCCGACACTCGACTCCAGCGTGGATCTACCGAGATGTCGCACATTGGCGAGAAGGTCCAATGGATACCCATAGCAGCACTCTCCTCGGCTGCTACACTCGCTGCACGCTCTACCGATGCGAGGTTCCACGAACAAGCCATAGCGAGGTTCTCGGGGAAGATGGTCTTACAACCGTGTATGATGTCGTATCCAAAAATGAGAGGAATACCCAAGCGGCTCTCCTCTACAGACATCTTCTGAAGACGCAAAGCCTCTTCTCGCTTACGAATCGAAAGGAACGAGCCCACCTCGCCTTTGCGGATTGCGCTCTCGATGTCGCACTTAACACCTCCTGGGCCGGTTACCACACCCTTACGGGTAACAAACTGCTCGAGCTGTCCAAACTTCTCGCGCAAGGTCATCTTTTTGATCAAATTGTTGGCAAACTTGGTAGCCTCCTGCTCCTCCTTTGCACTCCACGCCTCGGCTGAACCCGCAACGAGAACAAATGCTGTCAATGCAAATAAAAATCTCTTCATAACTCTATTTTTTGTTTTTTTTATTTCTGGGTTGCATCGCCTGTTGCGATGTAGTTGTGTTTGGTCTTGAGCACCTTGTTGATAATAGGCAATACGGTTGGCTCCAAAACCTCGGTATAGCAGATAGCGTTCGGGTGAGCCGAATCCTTCTGATACTTCTCCATTAAGCCATTCTGCGCATCAACGAGCTGCGAATGGTAGTCCACATACGGAATTTTGTTCGCCTTGCAATACTCCTTAATCATCTTGTTGAGGCGGATAATCTCGTCAGCAGGCACAAAGTCCACATTCGGACGCCAGCGGAACATCGCTGCAGGAGTTACCGAGCAGAGAATAACCTTAATCTTGTGTAATTTTGCCAACTCGCACATCGACTTGATGTTGTTGAGAATGTTTTCGTGAGTGATTTTACCATTGTTGAGAGCGATGTCGTTAATTCCCGCCATAATAACTACTGCGCGAGGATTCAGCTCGATAACATCGCGACGGAAGCGTACCAACATATGTGATGTGGTCTGACCGCCGATACCGCGACCAAGGAAATTGTTCTCCTTGAAGAAATCAGGATGAAACTTTGCCCAATTCTGGGTTATAGAGTTGCCCATAAAGACAACATCGGGACGAACGCCTGACGCGAGGATCTCGGCATTTAGCTTTTCGTAGCGGTAGAACTTTGCCCAATCCTGCTTGGTTCGGTCCTTCTTTTGTGCGTACGCGCACTCGCATGCGCAAACAGCAAAAACTGCCACAAGGCAGAGTGTAAGAAATCGCTTCATCTATAAAGTGTATTTAGCGAAGGGGCTGAATTGAACAACAGCCCCTCCGTTATTAAAATATCGAACTATTTTGCCTGCCAAACAAGCGCTGCAGCACCCAAGATGGCCGCATTCTTATTCTGCAACTCCGAAGGGAGAACCTTCACCTTGTTCTTGAAGGTGATGAGCATATTCTCCTCCATGTAGTGTTTGATAGGGTCGAAAATCAAGTCGCCGGCCTTAGCCAAACCTCCGAAGAGGAAGATAGCCTCAGGCGATGTGATTGTAACCGCGTCAGCCAAAGCGTAGCCGAGCTTCTGACCTGTGAGGCGGAAACACTCCTTAGCGATAGGGTCGCCCTCCAAAGCAAACTTCGAGAGCATAGCCGACTCGAGCTGGTCGAACGAGTATTCGCGAATTGGCGATGGATCGGTCATTGTTGCCAACAACTCGAACGCAGTACGCTTGATGCCGCCGGCCGAGGTATAAGACTCCAAGCAACCCTTGCGACCGCAACCGCACTGACGGCCACCACGCTCTACAACAACATGGCCGAACTCGCCGGCAAAGCCGTCGTGTCCATAGATCATCTCGCCATTTGCTACGAAGCCCGAACCTACACCTGTACCGAGGGTAATCATGATAAAGTTCTTCATACCCTTTGCGCCACCGTAAACCATCTCGCCGATAGTTGCAGCGTTAGCGTCGTTGGTGATGTAGATAGGAGTACCCGGGAAGTGCTTGCCCAAGTCGTCGGCAAAGTTGAACATGCGATCCTCCTCCTTCATACCTGCAGCAATCTGCTCGTCGGTATATTTCCACATATTCGACGGAATTTCGACGGTTCCCTTGTAGTAGTTCGCATTTGGCGCACCAACGCCGATGCCCACCAACTCGAAGTTGATATCGAGGCTGTTTACCAAAGCCTTCATGGCTGTTGCCAAATCCTCGATGTAACGAGGGTAGTCGTCGAAGTGGGTGTACTTTCTTGTCGAGATAGCTGCCTCGCCAAAGATCTCGCCAACTTCATCCACAAGTCCGAATGCGGTGTTTGTACCACCGATGTCAATTCCAAAAACAAGTTTTTTCATAGTAGTTATGTAAGTTTTATGTTATAAATTGTATATTCGTTCGTGCTTATAAATCGTTCAAAGTTAGGGATAAATTTTAAGACTGCAAAATTTTCGCCACTTAAATAACTTAAATACCTTTCAATGAGTTGCTATTATATATTTTTTGTATATTTGTACCTTTAAACAATAAAACAAATTAACTATGAAGAAATTTTTATCACTCTTATTGCTGCTTTTTGCGGGATACTTTGTGTCGGCACAGACTTCGCGCGAAGAGATTGATGCCAAGCCTCAGATTGTAATACCTACAATGACCGTATATAATGGCGATTTGTATCCAAATGTTGCTCCTGCAGCTCCAAAGGGTTTCAAACCAATGTTTATGACCGGATACTTCCGCCACGGTTCGCGCTACGAGTCGAGCAAGTCCTATCCGGTTGAAACATACGAATATTTCTTGAAGGCCGATGAGGCTGGTATTCTCACCCCTATTGGCAAGGAGGTTTTGGAGTATATGAAGTGGAACTACGAGGTACACCAGGATCGCACCGGCGACTTGACCGATGTAGGTTTCGAACAGCACCGAGCATTGGGACAGCGCTACTGCCAGAACTTCCCTACCCTTTTCAAGGGCGAGGCTAAGGTCGCATCGGTTGGCTCGACTTCGTTGCGTGCAACATTGAGTATGATGGCATTCAACCAGGGTATGAAGGAGTACAATCCAAGCCTTAACAACCACATCGAGGCGTCGGAGGTTGTTACAGCAATGATTCGTCCTCAGAAGCCTGCACACAACAAACTCTACTCGAAAGCCGAGGAGAAGGAGTATAAAGCATTCTTGGAGGAAGAGGTATATTCTAAGGTTATGGATTGGGGCTGGCGACAGGATTTGAGCCATTGCAAGAGTGCCCTCTTTACCAACCCAGACAAGTTCTTCTCGATGATTGACGAGCATCCATTCAAGGTTATCTCGAACATCTACAAGCGTTTGGCATTTGCGCAGAACTTGGGCATTAACGACCTCACACTCCTCTGCAAGGTCTTCACCGCCGATGAGCGTTACATCTTCTACAAGGTTGAGAATGCACGTTGGTACTATCGCTGTGCTACAGCTGCACACCCAATTTTGGCAAACAATATGTCGCAGAGCCGCCTTACCGTTGACTATATCGTAAATCAGATTGACGAGGCTATCGAGGGCAAGGATGGCGAGACCGCACACCTCATCTTCGGTCACGACCTCAACATCATCCCTGTGATGCATCTCTTCGGTTTGGAGAAGTTGCCTATCCGATTTGAGGCGTGCAACGAGAATGTAGACTACATCGCCGAGCATTGGCGTGGCTACAAGATTACACCGAAGGCTGCCAACTTTATGTTCATCCTCTACCGCAACAAGGCTGGCGAGGTGTTGGTACGCGCACAGATTAACGAGCGCGATGTGGAGTTGCCAATTGAGACTGCTACTCCATACTACTACGATTGGAACGAGATTAAGAAACTGGCATACGCGCGCCTTGCCGAGGTTGACCAGTTGAAGAAGCGATAATAAAGATTTTCTCTTACGATGAAACTATACACCAATAGCGAGTTGTTGGCTCTCTTCGAGCGCCACATCGCACAGATGCCGACCCCCGAAGAGCCGCAGCGCCTTTATGCTCCGATAAAGTATGGCTTGGAGGTGGGTGGAAAGCGCATCCGACCAACGCTTCTGATGCTCGCCTATAACCTCTATGCCGAGGATATCGAGCGTGCCGTAATGCCTGCTATGGCGGTGGAGATTTTCCACAACTTCACCCTCTTGCACGACGATATTATGGATAATGCCGCAGTGCGTCGCGGTCGTTCGTCGGTCCCTGCAAAGTGGGGTAATAATGTGGCAATTCTCTCGGGCGATGCAATGCTTATTTTGGCATACCACCATCTGCAACGTACCAACTCGGAGCAACTCCCTAAAATCTTCGAGTGGTTCAATAAAATGGCTGCCGAGGTGTGCGAGGGACAACAATTCGATATGGATTTCGAGACGCAAGCGAAGGTTTCGGTGGTCGACTATATGCGAATGATTGAGCTTAAAACTGCCGCTCTCCTTGCAGGCTCGGCTATTATAGGTGCAATCCTTGCGGGGGCTTCCGAGCGAGATTGTCACAATCTCTACAACTTTGCGTTGGAGGTCGGCTTGGCTTTCCAGCTTCAAGATGATTTGTTGGATAGTTTTGGCGATGAGCGACTTGGTAAGAAGATAGGTGGCGATATTCTCGAGGGTAAAAAGACAATCCTTATGATTGAGGCTTTCTCTCGTGCGAACGAGGCGCAACGCGAGGTGTTGCGTACGACACACCTGCGAGAGGATTTGAGCGATGCCGAGAAGATCTCGACAATAAAGGCGTTGTACGAGGATTTGGGCGTGCCTGAGCGAGTTGAGCAGCAGATCGCACAGAAGTTCCAAAAAGCCCTCTCCATCTTGGATACCCTCTCTGTGCCACTCGAGCGCACCGCAGAGCTACGTAAGTATGCCGAAAACCTAATTGGAAGAAAAAGTTAAACAATGAAACGAACAGACATTGAAATAATGGCACCTGTGGGTTGCTACGAATCTTTGCACGCAGCAATCAATGCTGGTGCAAACTCGGTCTATTTCGGCATCGGAAGGCTGAATATGCGTTCGGCTTCGGCGGCGAACTTCTCGGAGGCCGATATGGAGCAGATTGTCGAGATTGCCCACAAGGCGGGTGTTAAGACCTACCTTACTGTAAACACCATCATCTATGATGATGAGTTGCAGGCGATGCACGAGGTTGTGGATAAGGCAAAGGAGGTTGGTGTAGATGCAATCATTGCCTCGGACTTGGCGGTTATAACCTACGCCTACCAGGTGGGTGTTGAGGTGCATATCTCCACGCAGTGCAATATCTCCAACTCGGAGGCGGTAAAGTTCTTCTCGCAGTGGGCAGATGTGGTGGTCTTGGCACGTGAGTTGTCGTTGGAGCAGATTGCAACGGTGCATAAGGCTATTGTAGAGCAAGATATTCGAGGCCCTAAGGGAGAGTTGGTTGAGATTGAGATGTTCGCACACGGAGCGTTGTGTATGTCGATTTCGGGCAAGTGCTACCTGAGTCAGCACGAGACAAACTGCTCGGCAAATCGTGGTGCTTGTCGTCAGATTTGTCGCCGCAAATATACCATTCAGGACAAGGATACGGGCGAGATGCTCGATGTGGATGGTCGCTATATCCTCTCGCCGAAGGATTTGTGTACGGTGGATTTCCTCGACCAATTTATCAATGCGGGCGTGCGCGTGTTGAAGATTGAGGGCCGCGCACGTGGTGGCGAGTATGTTAAGCGTGTGGTTGAGGCTTACGATAAGGCTCTCCGCCTTATCGAAGCAGGTGAGTACACTCGCGAGAACGCAACCGAGTTGAAGGAGGGTTTATTGCGAGTATTTAACCGCGGTTTCTGGGGTGGATACTATGCCAATAAATTGGTTGTTCAGCACACCAACGCCTACGGCTCATCGGCAACCCATCGCAAGGAGTATGTGGGCAAGATTACAAACTACTTCAAAAATATCGGAGTTGCCGAGATTACTGTCGAGGCATCGACTTTGAATGCAGGAGACGACATTCTCATTATGGGCGAAACTACGGGTGTAGTGGAGCAGAAAGCCGAGGGTATTGTTCTCGACAACAAGGTGGTTGAGGGGGTTAAGCAGGGCGATGTCTGCTCAATCAAGACCACCGAGGTTGTCCGCCGTGGCGATAAATTGTACAAAGAGGTTTTAAGATAAATCAATACAACTATGTTTAGTGCAGATACATACAAGAGCCGCCGTGCCGAGTTGGCTCGCAGAATTGGCGATGGTTTGATTTTAATTGCGGGAAATTCACTCTCGCCATTCAACTATCCGAACAATACCTATTCGTTCCGTCAGGATTCGACCTTCCTCTACTACTTTGGCTTGAACATTCCATCGTTGATGGCTGTGGTTGATGCCGAGTCGGGCGAGGCGATGCTCTTTGGCGATGACTTCACCGTTGAGGATATCATTTGGACCGGTCCACAACCTTGCCTTGTGGAGTTGGGCGCACAGGTGGGTGTCTCGAATTGCCGACCTTTGAAGGCTCTTGACGATGTTCTTGCTGTGGCAATGAAACTCGGTCGTAAGATTCACTTCCTCCCACCATATCGTGGCGAGAGCAAGATTGAGTTGGCTCGTTTATTGTGCTTGCCGATTGCGGAGTTGTACAACCACAAATCTATTGATTTGATGTTTGCCGTAGCCGAGATGCGCGAGGTGAAGTCGGGCGAAGAGATTGAGGCCTTGGAGCGTGCCTTCCAACTCGGTTATGCGATGCATACCACCGCAATGAAGATGTGTAAGGCAGGTGTTGTCGAGCGTGAGATCGCGGGTGCAATGGAGGGTATTGCCAAGTCGCAGGGTTTGGGCGTATCGTTCCCAAGTATCGTATCACAGCACGGTGAGACCTTGCATAATCTCAATAGCGATGGCGTGTTGGAGAATGGCCGTCTCCTCTTGGTTGATGGTGGCGCTGAGTCGCTCGAGAACTACTGCTCCGACCATACTCGTACCTACCCAGTGTCAGGCAAGTTTACCCAGAAGCAGAAGGATATTTACGAAATAGTATTGCGTGCGCACGATGAAGCTCCGCAGAATATGAAGGCTGGCGCGATGTATATGGAGGAGGTGCATAAGAAGGCTCTTCTCTCGTTGGCTGAGGGCTTGCACGATGTAGGCTTGGTTCACGGCTCGGCAGAGGATGCTGTCGAGGCAGGTGCAATGTATCTCTTTATGCCGCACGGACTCTCGCACGGCTTGGGTATGGATGTTCACGACTGTGAGGCTATGGGCGAGCGTAGCTACGACTTCTCGGAGTTCAAAGAGCGCGCTGTCGCATCGGGTACCTGCGTCTATCGTGCCGCTTGGAAGTTGCGCGAGGGTACAGTTATGAGTAATGAGCCGGGTATCTACTTTATCCCTGCGTTGATTGATAAGTCGAAGGCTGAGGGACTGTATAAGGGCATTGTAAACTACGACCTTCTCGACGAGTATCGCAACTTTGGCGGCATCCGCATCGAGGACGATGTGGTAGTTACTGCTGAGGGTGGCCGCACCATTGGCGACAAACACCTCCCTTCGACCGTTGAGGAACTGGAGGCTGTTGTGGGCAAATAGTATGATTCTACTCTTTCCAACCAAATTGGAGGCCGCTCGCTTGAGGGAGGTGCGCCCCGACCTCGATATCCGCATCTGCGGTATCGGAGCGGTCGAGACAGCTACTGCTGTAGCTCAAATACTTCGCACCGAGCACCAGCCACTGCTACTTTGTGGTGTTGCAGGGGCCTACGGTCGTACGCTCCAAAAGGGCGATGTTGTGACTGTTACGGAGGAGCGATTTGCTCATATTTCGACAGGTTATACTCGTTCCTATTACGCCTCGCTCACGATTGACGATATGCCCGAGGTGGTGAGCAACACCGTATCGCACTGCGGCATGGCGGCTGATGGCGCAGCGATTGAGAATATGGAGGGTGCAGCACTCTTTGCCCTTGCCGAGGCGGAGGGCGTGCTTTGCGGAGAGATTCGCGCCATATCGAACTATGTGGGCGAGGAGCGCAGTGAGTGGGATATTCCGCTTGCGCTCGAACGCCTTACCGATGCAATCCTAAACCTTGCATTAGACGAAATAGAATAATGAAACTTTCGCTACATATCTCGCCCTGCCCGAATGACACATTTGCATTCGATGCTATTATAAATCACCGTATTGAGCACGACTTCGATTTGGATGTTGAGTACCACGATATTGAGGTGCTGAACGAGGGCGTGCTGCGCGGTGAACCCGATATTTCAAAGATAAGCTATGCGGTATATCCGCTTGTGAAAGAGAAGTATGCGCTCTTGGATAGCGGCTCGGCTCTTGGCCGTGGCAATGGACAACTTTTCGTAAGACGCAAGGGTGAGACTTCGCCTATTCGCACTGTGGCATCGCCAGGTTTGAACACCACTGCGAATGCGTTGTTGCATCGCTACTTTCCCGAAATTAAGGAGGTGCGACAGATGCTCTTCTCCGAAATTGCTGTCGCAGTCGAGCGAGGAGATGTCGATGCGGGAGTGCTGATTCACGAGGGGCGATTTGTCTACGAAAGACGAAATTTGGAACTCGTTGCCGACCTCGGAAAGTTGTGGGAAAACGAGACAAATCTGCCGCTTCCGCTCGGTGCTATTATCGTTAAACGAGAAATTGCAGAAAATATAATATCGAAATTCGATAAACTACTCTCAGATAGTGTGCGATTTGCCTTCGAAAATCCCCTTTTGTCGCGTGATTTTGTAAAACAACACGCTCAAGAGTTGGAGGATGATGTGATAGACAAACATATCTCACTATTTGTGAATGACTACACCCTCTCGCTTGGCGATGAAGGTCGGGAGGCGGTGAGGAGGTTATTGGGATTTTAATAGCTAAGCAAGATGGGTTTTCCCCGATTTTGAATAGATGGTTAAAGTGTTTATTAGTTGAATCTATATTAGTTCATCCACATATATTTAGATGATGAATCGCCTTCTATATTTCATAACACTGGTTGCCTTTTATGGTCTATTTTCGTGCAGTACGGATAAAACTCCTACTGTACATATCCCAGTTGCACCCGATTACGGCAACGAAGTGATGTGGTATAATGTAAAGAACGATACGGGAGAGGGAGTCGATGTTTTTTATGTAGTGTCTACTTGGGAGTATGACTGGTATACAGAAAATGGTGTCGTTTCCCACCACGCCGATGTCTTCAATCCTGCTCATCGCGATAATATGGCTATCGAAATCAAGAAGATTGCTGCATATATGGCCGATGGCAATAATTTCTACTCTCCTTATTATCGCCATATTACCCTCGAAACTTGGGCCACATTGGATGAGAGTGTTATCAATCAGCGTTTTCGCGATGTGGCATTCGAGGATATTAAGAGTGCCTTTGAGCACTTCAGTACCAACTACAACAATGGCCGTCCTTTTATCCTCGCAGGATTTAGTCAGGGTGGCAAGGTGGTGGTCGAACTTATCAAGATTATGCCCGAGCAGATGCGCGAGCGTATGGTTGCAGCCTATGTACTCGGATATAAGGTAACTCCTGACGATGTAAAACAAGCTCCTTGGCTTGTCGGAGCGAAGGGCGCTACCGATACGGGTGTAGTTATCTGCTACAACTCCGTAAGTGATGTTAAGTATATCAAGCCTGTAATCAGTGCTCCTAATGCAATGTGCATCAACCCAGTAAATTGGCGTACCGATGCAACTCCTGCCACACTGCGCGAGGGAGTCGCTGTAACGATGTCGCCCGAGCACAATGTCCTTGTTCTCGATGGCTACGACGGCAGCCATCTCACCAACATTCTCGATTTTCTCAATGTGGGCGATTATCACAGCATCGAGCCTTGGGAGTATAGCGAATACCTGCACAAGAATATCAAGCAGCGAATCGAAGCCTACAAGAATAGGTAGATATTTTGCAAAAAATGTCGTAGTTAGTTTACTAACAACGCAAATTTTTGCGTTGTTAGTAAACTAACATTCTTTTTTCTTGGTTAGTTCCTTCAAAATATATAAATTTGTATGGGTGAAATGTGGTTTTGCCCGATTTGGAACGAAAAATGTGCATTTGACATTTAATGGCATTCGGGCTTTCGGCCCTTAATGGCATTTAATGGCAGCGCAGTCTGACGGCTGCTTAATGATAGGCGCTTTGCCATTCAGTGAGCGAAGCGAACGTATGCCATTCGTTGCCATTCAGCGACCAACGGGAGCGCATGCCATTTTGCTTTGCAAAAAATACAAAGAACAAACAAAACATAAAAAAACAATAAAACTATGGCAGAAAAGAAATTTATCACTTGTGATGGTAACTACGCCGCAGCGCATATTGCATATATGTTCTCGGAGGTTGCTGCCATCTATCCTATTACGCCATCATCGACTATGGCAGAGTACGTCGATGAGTGGGCAGCGCAGGGCCGCAAGAATATCTTCGGCGAGATTGTTAAGGTTGTAGAGATGCAGTCGGAGGCGGGTGCTGCGGGTGCAGTACACGGCTCGTTGCAGAGTGGTGCATTGACATCGACCTTTACCGCTTCGCAGGGTTTGTTGCTTATGATTCCGAATATGTACAAGATTTCGGGTGAGTTGCTCCCAGGCGTATTCCACGTTTCGGCTCGTGCTTTGGCTGCACAGTCACTCTCAATCTTTGGTGATCACCAGGATGTTATGGCTGCTCGTCAGACAGGCTTTGCACAGTTGGCAACTTCGTCTGTTCAGGAGGTTATGGACTTGGCAGGTGTGGCTCACATCGTAGCGTTGAAGTCGCGCGTTCCATTCCTTCACTTCTTCGATGGTTTCCGTACTTCGCACGAGATTCAGAAGGTGGAGTTGATGGATGCTGCTTCGCTCACATCGTTGTTCGATATGGAGGCATTGAAGCAGTTCCGTGAGCGAGCTCTCAATCCAGAGCACCCAGTAACTCGTGGTACAGCTCAAAACCCAGATATCTACTTCCAGACTCGTGAGGCCGCAAACAAGTTCTATGATGCAGTGCCTGATATGGTGGCTGAGACTATGGCTGAGATTTCGAAAATCACAGGTCGCGAGTACAAGCCATTCGTTTACTACGGTGCAGAGGATGCCGACCGCGTAGTTGTTGCTATGGGCTCGGTGACTGAGACTTTGCGCGAGTGTGTTGATTTCTTGAACGAGCGTGGCGAGAAGGTGGGTGTTGTAACAGTTCACCTCTACCGTCCATTCTCGGCAAAATATCTCTTCAACGTATTGCCAAAGACCGTTAAGACTCTATGCGTTTTGGACCGCACAAAGGAGCCGGGAGCAAATGGCGAGCCTTTGTACCTCGATATCGTAGATGCATTCTATGGTCACGAGCTTCAACCAGCAATTATCGGTGGTCGCTACGGACTTTCTTCGAAGGATACAACTCCTGCACAGATGTTGGCAGTGTATGCTAATATGGCACTCTCGACTCCAAAGAACCACTTCACCGTAGGTATTGTAGGCGATGTAACAAATCTCTCGTTGCCTGTAGGTGAGGAGATTTCGATGGCAAAGGAGGGTACCGTTGAGGCGTTGTTCTTCGGCTTGGGTGCTGATGGTACAGTTGGTGCAAACAAGAACTCAATCAAGATCATCGGTGGCTCGACCGATAAGTATTGCCAGGCTTACTTCTCGTACGACTCGAAGAAGTCGGGTGGTTACACCTCATCGCATCTCCGTTTCGGTGATAAGCCAATTACTTCGCCATACTTGGTGACAACTCCAGACTTCATCGCTTGCCACGTGCCATCGTATGTGGATAAGTACGATGTTTTGAAGGGCTTGAAGCACGGTGGCTCGTTCTTGTTGAACTCGGTACTCGATGCCGAGGCTACTTGCGCATCGTTGCCAACACATATGAAGGTTTACCTTGCAAAGAATAATATCAACTTCTACATCATCAACGCAACAAAGATTGCATCGGAGCTCGGTTTGGGTAACCGCACCAACACCATTATGCAGTCGGCATTCTTCAAGATTGCCAATGTTATTCCGTTTGAGAAGGCAGTCGAGGAGATGAAGAAGGCTATCTACAAGTCTTACGGCAAGAAGGGCGAGGATATCGTAAATATGCACTACGCTGCTGTGGATGCAGGTGCTACCGCAGTGGAGAAGGTAGAGATTCCTGCTGAGTGGGCTTCGCTCGTTGTTGAGGAGGCTGCAGCTTCGGTAGATTTGAACCGTCCAGAGTTTGTTCGCAATGTGGTTGATCCAATCAACGCATTGAAGGGTGATGACCTTCCGGTTTCGGCATTCAATGGCCGTGAGGATGGTACCTGGGACAATGGTACTGCTGCTTGGGAGAAACGTGGTATTGCAGTGAATGTTCCGCAGTGGAATCTCGACACTTGTATCCAGTGTAACCAGTGTGCTTATGTCTGCCCTCACGCAGCTATCCGTCCATTCCTCGCAACCGAGGAGCAGGCTGCAGCTGCACCAGAGGGAACAGAGTTCAAGCAGGGCATTGCAAACACCAAGGAGTACAAGTTCCGTATTCAGGTGTCACCGCTCGACTGTACAGGTTGTGGCAACTGTGTGGATGTTTGTCCAGCACCTAAGGGCAAGGCTCTCGTTATGCAGCCACTTGCATCGCAGATGGGCGAGGTCGAGAAGTGGAACTATATGCACCACACCGTTGGTTACAAGAACCTCGACCGCGAGAAGACCGTTAAGAACTCGCAGTTTATGCAGCCATTGTTCGAGTTCTCGGGCGCTTGTGCAGGTTGTGGCGAGACTCCATACATCAAGACTATTACACAGCTCTTTGGTGAGCGTATGATGGTGGCAAATGCTACTGGTTGTACATCAATCTACTCGGCATCGGCACCTTCGACTCCATACTGCACCAACGACAAGGGACACGGTCCAGCTTGGGCTAACTCGTTGTTCGAGGATAACGCAGAGTTCGGTCTCGGTATGCACATCGGTAACGAGAAGATTCGCGAGAACTTGGCATCTATCGTTAAGGAGGCTCTCTCATGCGAGAAGTGCTCGGACGAGTTGAAGGCTGTATTGCAGGAGTGGCTCGATGTTCGCCACTTGGCTGCTAAGTCGGCAGAGGTTGCACCACGAGTAATTGAACTTTGCGAGGCTTGCGGTTGCGATAAGTGCAAGGCAATTCTCGAACACAAGGAGTTCCTTGTGAAGAAGTCGCAGTGGATTATCGGTGGCGACGGTTGGGGCTACGATATCGGCTTTGGTGGTGTAGACCACGTCTTGGCAAGCGGTGAGGATGTAAATATTCTCGTTGTAGATACCGAGGTATATTCGAACACTGGCGGTCAGTCTTCGAAGTCTACCCCTGTGGGTGCTGTTGCGAAGTTCGCTTCGATGGGTAAGCGTATCCGCAAGAAGGACTTGGGTGCTATCGCAATGACCTATGGCTATGTATATGTTGCACAAGTATCGATTGGTGCATCGCAGACTCAGCTCTTCAACGTTTTGAAGGAGGCAGAGGCTTATCCTGGGCCATCGCTCATTATCGCCTACGCTCCTTGTATCAACCACGGTATTAAGGGCGGTATGACTCGCACACAGACTATCGGCAAGCAAGCTGTAGAGTGCGGCTACTGGCACTTGTGGCACTACAATCCGCTTCTCGAGGAGGAGGGTAAGAATCCGTTCGTACTCGACTCGAAGGAGCCTGATTGGTCGAAGTTCCGCGACTTCCTCCTTAAGGAGGTGCGTTACACTTCGCTCCAAAAGACCTTCCCTCAGGAGGCAGAGGAGTTGTATGCAGCAGCCGAGGAGAATGCTAAGTGGCGATATAACACATATCTTCGCCACAGCAAGATGGAGTACTAAAATCGTTCTGATTGGTGAATTTTGCACGAGTGCGTCGGACAGCAAATTCCTCACATAGGCATACTATGCTGCGGATTTGCTGCCTAGCATCGCACAAAATTTCCTCAATCATTGACTATTTTCGTAAGGTATAATAGAAAGTAGAAATATGAAAAAAGTAATCGTTATAGGTAGCTCAAATACCGATATGGTTGTTCGCTCGGAGCATCTTCCGCGTCCGGGAGAGACTGTATTGGGCGGAGGCTTTATGATGGCGGGTGGTGGCAAAGGTGCCAACCAGGCTGTTGCGGTGGCAAGAATGGGGCATCCCGTAATCTTTGCTGCGGCATTGGGTAAAGATATTTTCGGTGACGAGGCGGTGGCTCGCTACAAGGAGTATGGCATCGACACCTCATATATCGTACGCAAGGATACCCCTTCGGGTGTGGCGTTGATTATGGTGGATGGTGGAGCGCAGAACTCTATTTCGGTGGCTCTCGGCGCAAATAACGAGCTCTCGTTGGAGGATGTTATGCCAGCGCTCGATATCATCGAGGAGGGCGATATCGTCTTGTTACAGTTGGAGATTCCGATGGAGACTGTAGAGTCGGCTATCAAAGTGGCAGCCGAGAAGGGTGCGCGTGTGATTTTGAACCCTGCACCTGCCGCAAAGGTGAGTGCGGAGGCGCTCTCGAAACTCTATCTCATCACTCCTAATCAGACCGAGGCGGATCTTCTTACGGGAGTTTCGGCAGACGAAGTTGGGGGAGCCAAGAAGGCAGCCGAGGCGTTGTGTGCACTTGGCGTGCAGAAGGTGGTAGTGACCTTGGGTGCCGATGGAGCGTTGCTCTACGAGGATCGTAAGGCCGAGATTATCCCTGCTCACAAGGTGAATGCTGTGGATACAACCGCTGCGGGCGATGTCTACAATGGCGCAATGTGTGCTGCATTGGCCGAGGGTATGCCGCTTGTCGAGGCGTTGCGATTTGCAACTAAGGCATCGGCTATCTCGGTATCACGCGAGGGCGCGCAACCATCAATTCCGTCGCGTGAGGAGGTGGACAATTTTTAAATAACTTAAAACTATACTATCATGTTTATTATCAGTAATTACACTTTGGCAGTAGTATTCTGCTTTATCACAATGTTGTGCTGGGGCTCGTGGGGTAATACTCAGAAACTTGCGGGTAAGACTTGGCGTTATGAACTTTTCTATTGGGATTATGTTATAGGTATGGTTCTCTTCACTCTCTTGCTTGGCTTTACTATGGGTAGCGTAGGCGAGGAGGGCCGTTCTTTCGTGGCAGACTTGAAACAGGCCGAGTGGCAGAGCATCGGTTGGGTAATTTTGGGCGGTGTAATCTTCAACGCTTCGAATATCCTTCTTTCGGCTTCGACCTCGTTGGCTGGTTTGTCTGTAGCGTTCCCTCTCGGTTGCGGCTTGGCTCTCGTTTTGGGCGTGATTAACAACTACTTGGAGCAGGCTAAGGGAAATCCGGTATTGCTCGGCTTGGGAGTATTGCTTATCGTTATTGCTATCGTTTGCAATGGTTTGGCTGCAGGTCGCGTATCTAAGGCTGGCGAGCAGAACACAGGCAAGAAGAAGGGTGCTATCCTCGCTATCGTAGCGGGCGTTTTGATGTCTACATTCTACCGCTTTGTGGTTAAGGGTATGGATATCGACAACTTCGTATCTCCAGCTGAGGGTCAGCTCACACCATATTCGGCAATCTTCATCTTCTCGGTAGGTGTACTCCTCTCGAACTTCGTATTCAATACATTGGTTATGAAGAAACCATTTGTTGGCGAGCCTGTATCGTATAGCGAGTATTTTAAGGGCTCATTCAAGACTCACCTTGTAGGTGTTCTCGGAGGTATGATTTGGTGCCTTGGTACAGCATTCTCCTATATCGCAGCAGGTAAGGCTGGCGCTGCAGTGTCGTATGCTCTCGGTCAGGGCGCTCCAATGATTGCAGCCCTTTGGGGTGTATTCATCTGGAAAGAGTTTAAGGGTGCCGATAAGAAGACAAATCTCCTGCTCGGATTGATGTTCTTGCTCTTCATTGCAGGTTTGGCTACTATTGTTGTTGCAGGAAACTAAAAGAAGCTTGCAAACATCTAAATATACAGACAGCGATTGTTGTCTGTATATTTTTTTGTACCTTTGCCTATCAAATAAGATGATTATGCAAAATGGAGATATAATCGTAGCACCGGCAACTGCCTTGGGAGGAGCCATTGCTGTTATTCGTATGAGTGGCGAGGGGTCTATTGCTTTGTGTGATACGCTTTTTCAGGGGCGTAAACCACTTGCTGAGTCCAAGTCGCACACAATCCACTATGGTACTATATGCGATGGCGAGCGCGTGGTAGATGATGTTGTGGTGGCGGTGTTCCGTGCGCCATATTCATATACAGGTGAGGAGTCGGTCGAGATTTCGATTCACGGCTCACGATATATAGCATCCGAGGTTATTCGCCTTTTGTGCGAGCAGGGTGCCCGTATGGCCGAGGCGGGTGAGTTCTCGCAACGTGCCTTGGCGGCAGGTCGCATAGATCTCTCGCAAGCGGAGGCAGTTGCAGATTTGATTGCAGCCGAGTCGCGTGCTGCACACGCTGTGGCGGCAACGCAGATGCGAGGAGGCTACTCGGCACTGCTCGATGAACTACGCGAAGAGCTGTTAAATATCACCACTCTGCTCGAACTCGAACTCGATTTTTCGGAGGAGGATGTAGAGTTTGCGGACCGTACAAAACTCCGCTCAATGCTCGATAAAACTGACGGTGCGGTGGTACGACTAATGGAGTCGTTTAAGGTGGGCAATGCTATTCGCGAGGGTGTTGCGGTGGCTATTGTAGGTCGCCCGAATGTGGGAAAAAGTACCTTGCTCAATCGCCTTGTGGGCGACGATAGAGCTATGGTCTCGGATATTGCTGGCACCACGCGCGATACGATTGAGGAGAGTGTGGTGATTGATGATATCCGCTTCCGATTTGTCGATACTGCGGGCTTGCACGATACCGACGATAAACTCGAAAAAATGGGTATCGAGCGCACCGAAAAGGCAATCCAAAAGGCGCAAATTGTACTCTATATGACCGAGCCTACACAGACGGAGTTGGAGTTGCCGTCACTCTCGGAGGAGCAGACTTTGTTGGTGGTAGTCAATAAGATGGATACCTCATCGGTGCGAGATGTGAAGGGTGCAATCTACATCTCGGCACGCGAGAATGAGGGTGTGGACGAACTGCGCAAGGCGTTACGTGCAACAGTTGATACCGAGGGACTCTATAGGGGCGATGTTGTGGTCTCGAACTTGCGCCACTTCGAGGCGCTGAGCCGAGCTCATCGCGATATGTTGGCGGCTATCTCTGCGCTCGATAGTGGCATTTCTGAGGAACTACTCGCGGAGGATATCCGCTCGGCAATCAACGCCTTAGCAGAGATTACTGGTCGCATAACTAGCGATGATGTATTACGCAATGTGTTCAGTCGCTTTTGCATCGGTAAGTAGTTGGTGGATAATGTGTTGAAATGGTGGGGTAGGTTGTTCTAAAGTGGGCGACCTATCTTGTTTTTTAGGGCTCTTTTATCTATTGAAAAATAAATTTTTCAAATAGCAATAAAATTCGTACCTTTGTCGCAATTATGAAGAAGATTAGAAATTTTTGCATTATAGCCCATATCGATCACGGCAAATCGACCTTAGCAGATCGTTTGCTGGAGGCTACCAACACTCTCAATCAGCGAGAGATGCAGTCGCAGGTGCTTGACGATATGGATCTCGAGCGCGAGAAGGGTATTACTATTAAGTCGCACGCTATTCAGATGAACTATGTGGCGAGCGATGGCGAGCAATATACACTCAACCTTATCGACACCCCAGGACACGTAGATTTCTCGTACGAGGTTTCTCGTGCTATCGCTTCGTGCGAGGGTGCATTGCTTATTGTAGACGCTTCGCAGGGTATCCAGGCGCAGACCATCTCGAATCTCTATCTCGCATTTGGTAACGACTTGGAGATTATCCCAGTGTTGAACAAGATTGATATGCCATCAGCAATGGTTGACGAGGTGAAGGATCAGGTTGTTGATCTGCTCGGTTGCGACCACGACGATATCCTTTGCGCTTCGGGTAAGACCGGCGAGGGTGTACCTGAGATTTTGGAGGCTATCGTGAAGCGTGTGCCTGCTCCAAAGGGCGATGATAATGCTCCGTTGCAGGCGTTGATTTTCGACTCGGTATTCAATCCGTTCCGCGGAATCATCGCCTACTATCGCGTATTCAATGGTACTATCCACAAGGGTGAGCACGTTAAGTTCTTCAATACGGGCGAGGAGTACGATGCCGATGAGATTGGAGTTTTGAAGTTGAAGATGCAGCCTTGCAAGGAGATTAAGGCAGGCGATGTAGGATATATCTGCTCGGGTATCAAGAATTCGAAGGATGTGAAGGTGGGTGATACTATCACTTCGGTGGCAAACCCTTGTACCGAGGCTATCGCAGGTTTCGAGGATGTGAAGCCGATGGTCTTTGCGGGAGTCTACCCTGTCGAGGCCGACCAATATGAGGATTTGCGTGCTTCGCTCGAGAAGTTGCAGCTCAACGATGCTTCGCTGACCTTCGAGCCTGAGAGCTCGTTGGCGCTCGGTTTCGGTTTCCGTTGCGGCTTCTTGGGCTTGCTCCATATGGAGATTATTCAGGAGCGACTCTATCGTGAGTTTGATATGGATGTTATCACAACCGTGCCTAACGTATCGTACAAGATTACAACCACAATGGGCGAGGAGTTGGAGGTACATAATCCATCGGGCTTGCCAGAGGTTACCAAGATTGCAAAGATTGAGGAGCCATATATCTTGGCGCAGATTATCACCAAGGCCGACTTCCTCGGTCCAGTGATGAAACTCTGCATCGACAAGCGAGGAATTCTCAAAAATCAGACATACATCACACAAGACCGTGTTGAGGTCAATTTCGAGATGCCGTTGTCGGAGATTGTCTTCGACTTCTACGACAAGTTGAAGAGTATTTCGAAGGGCTACGCCTCGTTCGACTACCATCGTACGGGCTACGAGATAAGCAAGTTGGCGAAGTTGGATATTTTATTAAATGGCGATCCGGTTGGTGCGTTGTCGTCACTTATCTATGCCGACCACGCCTACGATTTTGGCCGCAAGATGTGTGAGAAGTTGAAGGAGTTGATACCGCGCCAGCAGTTCGATATCGCTATTCAGGCGGCTATCGGTGCGAAGATTATCGCTCGCGAGACTGTAAAGGCGGTGCGTAAGGATGTAACTGCAAAGTGTTACGGTGGTGATATCTCGCGTAAGCGTAAGCTCCTCGAGAAGCAGAAGGCTGGTAAGAAGCGTATGCGCCAGATTGGTCAGGTACAGGTGCCACAGACTGCCTTCCTTGCGGTGTTGAAGATGGACTAAATTGACAATTATAGTTTTTAAATTATAGCCAATGGCTAATGGCTAAAAGCTCAAAAATATGAAAAAGACAATTATTGACCTTTTTGAATCGTCTGTAGAGAAGTTTGGTAGCAAGCCATTCCTACTCGAAAAAACAATCGATAAGTTCGAGCCTACGACATACGCCGAGACTCGCGAGATTGCGCTCAAAACGGGTGCGGGTTTGGTGGCACTCGGCATTGAGCCAAAGCAAGCGGTTTCTATCTTGGCAGAGGGTTGCAACGCGTGGATTACCTCGGAGTTGGGACTTTTGTATGCAGGAGCAATCAGTGTACCTCTCTCGATTAAGTTGGAGGAGGCAAACGACTTGTTGTTCCGTTTGCGTCACGCCGATGTTGTGGCAATCTTTGTTTCGCGCAACCAGCTTCCGAAGATTCGCTTTATCCGTGAGCAGTTGCCATTGCTCAAGCATATTATCGTGTGGGGCGATGTAGAGTTGCAGGAGGGTGAGATTTCGCTTGCAGAGTTGAACGCAATGGGTGAGAAGCACCTTGCTGAGCATCGCGAGGAGTTCTTGGCGATTGGTCAGGCGGTGCAGAACGATGACTATGCGACAATCACCTACACTTCGGGTACTACAGCAGATCCAAAGGGTGTGATTTTGACTCACCGCAACTATACTGCGAATGTTGAGCAGGCTTTGACTCGCATCTCGATACCTTCGGACTATACGATGTTTATCATCTTGCCGCTCGACCACTGCTTCGCCCACGTTGCAGGTTTCTATATTATGGTGGCTTGTGGTGCATCGGTTGCAACTACGCAGGTTGGCCGCACTCCGCTCGAGACATTGAAGAATGTTCCGGTTAATATCAAGGAGGTGAAGCCACACGTCCTCTTGTCGGTGCCAGCTTTGGCAAAGAATTTCCGCAAGAATATTGAAGGCTCAATCCACAAGCAGGGCCCAAAGGTAGAAAAACTCTTCAAGTTTGCCTTGAAGGTGGCATACGAGTATAATCAGGATGGCTACACCAAGGGTAAGGGCTGGCGTTTCGTGTTGAAGCCGCTCGTGGCTTTGTTCGATAAGATTCTCTTCGAGAAGGTGCGTCAGGGCTTTGGTGGCAACATCAAGTTCTTCGTAGGTGGTGGTGCTTTGCTCGACTCGGAGTTGCAGCGCTTCTTCTACGCTGTGGGAATGCCTATGTTGCAGGGCTATGGTCTTTCGGAGGCTACGCCTATCATCTCGGCTAACTCGCTCGGCAAGGGTCGTCACCGCTTCGGCTCGTCTGGTAAGGTTATCGAGCCTCTCGATTTGAAGATTCTCGATAGCGAGGGTAACGAGATGCCACTCGAGGAGAAGGGTGAAATCGTTATCAAGGGCGAGAATGTTATGGCAGGCTACTGGAAGAACCCTTCGGCTACTGCCGAGACAGTTGTTGATGGCTGGTTGCATACAGGCGATATGGGATATATGGGTAAGGATGGTTTCCTCTATGTCTTGGGACGCTTCAAGAGCTTGTTGATTGCAAGCGATGGCGAGAAGTATAGCCCTGAGGGTATGGAGGAGGCTATGGTCGACAAGTCGCCATATATCGATCAAATTATCTTGCACAACAATCAGGATCCATACACTATCGCAGTGGTGGTGCCAAACAAGGAGGCATTGCGTAAGGCGGTGGGCAACGATGCAGCGAAGGCTGCGGAGTTGATAGATGCCGAGATTCGCAAGTACCGCACAGGTGGCGAGTTTGGCGAGGAGTTCCCTGACCGCTGGTTGCCTGCGGCATTGGTTATTGTGGATGAGGCGTTCACCGAGCAGAACGGACTCGTAAATAGCACAATGAAGGTTGTACGCAACAAGGTTGAGTCGCACTTTGCCGACCGTATCGACTACGCCTACACTGCCGAGGGTAAGCAGTTGCTCAACGAGAAGAATTTGGAGTCGCTCACAAAGTTGCTATAAAAAAGCTAATGGCCAATGGCTAATAGCCCAAAATAAATAAGGACTTCCACACGGAAGTCCTTATTTATTATATATAGGTATCGCCTATCGGTACTGCAAACCTTTGACCTCGCTCCAGCGACCATCCTTGCCAACCTCTACAGGCGAGAACGATACATACCAGAATGGAGTCTGATAGTGGAGTGGAGCCTCGATAAGGAGGGTGTTCCAACCCTTCTTTAGCTTGATTTTCGCAGGTTCGCGCATCCAGAACAACTGTTCATTGGTCCAAGCCAAGTTCTGAATATCGGCATACTTGTAGGTACTGAAGTGGTACGAATATGCGCCTGGCTCCTGCCAAGGTGTCGGAGGAACAACTGGCTCGCCATTGATAGTGACCTTACCGCCAGTTTCCCACTCACCCTGCTCGCCAATACCTGCCGAACGACGGGTTGAGCGCGAAGGGGTTTCGAGCGATACCCAAGCCGAAATTACGCGATCCTCCTCTGAGTATATTTCGGTCTTGAGGTAGGCGATGCGGCTCTTGCCTATGTCGCCATTGTTGGCCTTTGCAAGGGCGTGGAGGTTTACCGAACCACCATAAGCCTTAACCCACTTCATATCCTCCATCTTGGTGCCCTTTGCCGCAGGGATTGTTACCTGCCAAGGAATATGTGCGTTGGCAACCCAATGGCAGTCCACATCCTTGAATTGGTGGTCGCGGTGGTAGACGAGCTTCTTCTCGAAGGTGATGAGGTCGTGGTGCCCCTGATTCTCGGGTCCTGGCACGAGCATATCGTAGGTGAGGCCATAGCCCTTGCCACCTACCCACGCGCGCTCTGCGAATGGAAGCATCACGAGTGGCATACCATTGATTGGGAAGAGCTGCTCCTCCGAGGCGAGGCGAACATCGTTCCACAAGCAGAGAATACCGCCCAATGCCTGCTCCGTGCTCTTCTCTACGGTACACATCTGGTGGAGGAAGTGACGGTGCATATTGTTCACAGGGTTGCTATGGTTGAGGTAGCCCATACAGGAGTCGAGTTATGGGTTCTTGTATGTCTTGCTCTCGGCAATGCTATTCTTGATAGCCTCGTTCCAAATCTGACAAACGGTGGTCGATGATGGCTTGATGCCCGGGTCCCAAACGATAGGAATACGGTTGTGCTTTGCAAGCATCTGCTCGTAGTGGCGCACAAATCCCTCGGCATCCTTCATCTTGCGGCGCACCTCGTCCGAGCCTATGTGGATATATGGGCAATCCTCGGCAGGAATCTCGGCGAAGAACTCGGCAAAGAGATTGTCGAGAATCATCATACCCTTCTCATCGTCCATCTGCACACCGAAGATGGTCCAAAAGTATTGGCTATGACCAGGAATGTCGAGCTCGGGGATAATCATTACACCGCGCTCCTTGGCGTACTTTATCACCTCGCGAATCTCATCGTAGGTGTAGAACTTACCTGGATTACGCGCCGCAGGGCAGTATTTCGGATCGTTGAGTACGGGGTAGCACTTGCTCTCGATGCGCCAAGCAGGGTTGTCGGTCAAGTGCCAATGGAAAACATTGAGCTTATATGCCGAGAAGAGGTCGATATCCTTTTTGAGGTTCTCCACCGAACGGAAGTTACGACCTGTATCGTGCATAAAACCACGAATTGGGAAAGCAGGGTAGTCCTTGATTTTTGCTACGCGCACCAAACCTTCCTCGTCGTGGAGCTGTGCGAGAGTTGCCCTTGCCCACACCAAGCCTTGTGCGCTCTTTGCGCGGAGTACGGCGGTTGTACCCTTGATTTCGAGAGTATAACCCTCCTCCGGAAGGTTGAGCGATGCGTCAACCTTGGCATCCACCTGCTCAATCTTAACCTTTTTCTTTCCTTTGTACGATACCTCGACTGGGGTAGGAATCAACTCTTGTGCGGTAAGCACACCTGCAAAGCATACCGCCACGAGACACGTCAGCGCAAACTTCAAATTCTTCATTAAAAATTAAAAATTAAAAATTATTTAATTTGCATTTTGCATTTTCACTATTGGTGTTGTGGGCGGAGCAAGTCCTGCACAACCTTCACTGGCGAGAATGTCGAAATTGGTACATCTACGAAGATGGTGTTCCACTTCGCCATTGCACCATTCCATAAGCCTGGCAACTCCTGCGCACGCAACTCGCGGCCACCGCTCGACTTCGAAGAGATGAAACCTGTCTTCGGATCGGTGTAGCCCATCAAATCGAACTTCGAGCCATCAGCCTTGCGTACACCGCAAACCAAATCTACCGGGTTGAAGTGGGTTGCCTCCTTCATCAATGGCATATCCTCAGCCGAAATCTGGCTCGACTCGGCAATCTGCAACGACTGTGTGCCCTCCTCGTTCTTTACCCAGAATGGACCACCACCAGGCTCGCCCTCGTTGCGTACCATACCGCAAACGCGGATAGGGCGGTCAAGCAACGACTTCAGCAACTCGGCATTGTGCTCGGCTGGGAGCTTGGTGCAGAGCTTTTTCTCCACGAACTCGGCAACCTCTGCCAAGTCGGCTGTACCCTCGTTCAAAGCCTTGAGGTGAGCGAAAGTCTGCGTCTGAAGGTCGAGTAAGATGCCCGCCAATGCCTTCTTGTAGCGAATGGTGTCGCCACGGAGAGCATCGGTGGTAACATTGTCGATATTCTTCACGAAGATTACATCCGCCTCGATGTCGTTCAAGTTCGAGAGCAATGCTCCGTGTCCCGCAGGGCGGAACAACAACTTACCCTCGTCAGTGAGGAATGGGGTGTTATCAGGGTTTACTGCAATGGTATCGGTTGAAGGCTTCTGCTCCGAGAACGAAATGTCGTACTTGATGCCGAATTTAGCCTCGTAGTGTGCTACGCGAGCATCGAGCAGAGCCTTGAATGCCGCCTTATGCTCGGGCGATACGGTAAAGTGGAGGCGCGAAACACCCTTCGATGCGCCATACTGCGCGCCCTCCATCAAATGTTCCTCGATAGCCTTGCGAGCTCCCTCATCGTAGTTGTGGAAGGTGACCAAGCCCTTTGGCTTCGCACCATAGTTGAGACCCTCCTTGATGATAGCCGAAACAACAGCCTTGTCGTCAGCGAAATCTACGCCTGTAGCCTTCAACTCCTCGTAGAAAGCGAACTTCTCGATATTCTGCAAGAGGGTGTCGATACCTTTGCCGCGCTTGTCATCGTTCACGAACTCGAACAACTCCTTGAACATTCGGGTTGCAGCGCCCGATGCTGGCACGAACTTTACAACCTCGAGTTGCTCGGCAACCTCGTCATAGTGTTTTACGGCGTTGTCGCACTCCTCCTCCGAGAGTACGGTGATGCCATCTTCGGGCGATGCCGCTTTTACAACTTCGAGCGATGGGAAACCACGCTTGAACGCTTCGATTTGTGCCTCGACCTGAGCTACGGTTAGACCGTGAGCTTCGATTTCGTGAATCTGATTTTCGTTGAACATAATATGGTAGTTTTAAGATTGTTCTGCTTACAAAATTAAAAATTAAAAATTAGAAATTAAAATTTTGCGAGCAAAAAAGCCGATGGCCAATAGCTAATAGCTAAAAGCCAACAAAAAAGCAATCTCGTATCGAGATTGCTTTTTGTTACGACAAGGCTATCAATGCCAATATCTGTGCTGTGAATATTCGCAAGAACATAGTCAACGGATAGACTGTTGCGTAGGCTACGGCTGCGCGGTCGTTTGTTGCTACGGTGTTTGCATATGCAAGTGCCGGTGGATCGGTCATTGCACCCGACATCAAGCCCATCAACGAGAAGTAATCCATCTTCATCGCCTTGCGAGCAATGATGCCCACGATAAGGAGTGGCAACATTGTGATGGCTACACCAAAGAGTATCCACCAGTAACCGCCGTTTGTGATAGCCTCGATGAAACCCTCGCCTGCGCCCAAACCTACCGCAGCAAGGAAGAGCGAGATACCAATCTCACGAATCATCATATTTGCCGAGTTGGTGGTGAAAGTGTTGAGCTTATACTTTGGACCATACTTCGCCAAGAGAATAGCTACAACAAGTGGACCTCCTGCCAAACCGAGCTTCACAGCTTGCGGAACTCCAGGAATAGCGATAGGAATAGAGCCGAGAACTACACCGAGGAACATACCAATGAATATAGGTGTGAGGTTTGGTCTGTCGAGACGCTTAACCGAGTTACCGAGAATAGTCGATACCTGGTCGAGGTCGTTGGCGCGACCAACAACTACCACAACATCGCCCATCTGTAAGCGCAACTCGTAGGTTGCAACCAGCTCGATACCTGCACGCACAACACGAGTGATTGTAACGTGGTAGTTTTCGCGGATGTGCAAGTCGCCGATATGTTTACCATTGAGCTCGGGTTTTGTGACTACGATGCGGCGCTTCTCTAGGTGTGACGAGGCACTGCCCCATTCGGCAGCATCAACCTTGACAACATCGCCAATAATCGACTGTATAAGGTCTACATCTTGGCTGCTCACCACAATACGCAAGATGTCGTTCTCCTGCAACTCGGTCTGGCCCGATGCAATGCGTTGTTGATTCTCGTGGTCGAAGATGCGGGCAACAACAAACTGACTGCGTGTGATGCGGCTAATCTCCTCGATGGTCTTGCCAAAGATGGCGTGGTTTGTTACGCGAACATCGATACGTACCGTGCGTGGAGCATCGGAACGAGTGGCTTTGGCGGCCTCGCGGTCGATTTTGATGCGGAATATCCAGCGAATAATCAACATCGAGAGGATGATGCCCACCACTCCGAGTGGATATGCAACTGCGTAGGCGGTAGCCATTATCGAAGCCTTCTCGCCAGCTACACTCTGCGCAGCACCCAAACCTGGAGTGTTGGTTACTGCACCCGACAATACACCGACCATTGTGGTGAGATCCTCGCCTGTAACTACGTGTATGCCGTAGCAAATTACGCAACCCAAGAAGATGATGAGCATTGCCAACATATTCAGCTTGATACCTCCGTCACGCAACGATGAAATAAAACTCGGTCCCACCTGAATACCGATAGAGTAGACGAACAAAATCAGACCGAACTCCTTGATGAAGTGGCAAATTTCGTGGTCTATGGTAAGACCAAAGTGTGATAGAATAATTCCTACAAACAACACCCAAGTTACGCCGAGCGATACCGAACCGAACTTTATTCGGTTGAACATCATGCCGATAGCGATTGTAAGCGCGAGAATAACTACGGCACTTGCAATGGAGTGGCTTGTAAATAGATTAACCAACCAATTCATATAATTTCCCATTTATAAAACCTAACATCGCCATTGGAAGACTCCAAAGGCGGTGCAAAGATATAAAATCAAACGGAAAAAGGAAAACTTTTTCGATAGAGAGTAGTGAGTAGTTTTTTAGCGCAGCAAAATGGCATGCGCTCGTTACACTCGCTGAATGGCAAGGCGCCTGTCATTAAGCACTCCCTTGGAGTGCGCTGCCATTAAATGCCATCTAATTTGCGCTAATTCCTCTCCGCGCACCCCTAACGCCTCTAATGACTCTAACGCCTCTAATCTTGTCGCGCCGTGACAACTACTCTCTCCTCACTACTAACTGCTTTTGGTTCTATTTACTTCGTTTTACGGTGTGGAGCACATTTCCGTTTTTGTCAATCAAGTGCAGACGAAGCTCCTTCTCGTTGGCAGATATTACCGAGAAACCCGTCTCGCCACTGCAA
>JAZOWM010000057.1:0-6944 GCA_045659225.1 Alistipes sp. | reverse complement strand
CTACACCTCGAGCCGAGAGATCGTAGGACTCTTGCGCCATTGCTGTAACAGCACATAGCAATATAACATTAAATAGTGTATATCTCTTCATAATTTTTTGTATCTTTGTGGCAAAGGTACAATTTATTTCGACAAATTGCTATGTCCAACACTATAAAACTCTGTTTTCCACCCTTTACTCCTCGAATAAAGGAGGATAAAGAGGGGAAATATATATGGGATAAGCTTCGTCAGAAGTGGCTTCTCCTCACCCCCGAGGAGTGGGTGCGCCGTCATACTATAGAGTGGTTGGTGACACATAAGGGTATCCCCGAGCTTCGCGTCTCGCAGGAGTATCCCGTAAATATAAATGGTCAGCATCAACGTGCCGATATAGTGGTCATAGATGAGTCGGCAAAACCCTATATTTTGGTCGAGTGCAAGGCTCCCGATGTGGCTATCGACAACGAAGTGGTGATGCAAGCCGTGCGCTATAATGCCGTAGTAGGCGCAAGATATATCCTCTTGACCAATGGTATTAAGCTCTACTGCTATGAATGTGCCAATGGTAAATACAGGGCAGTGAAGGAGTTTTAGACGAGAGACGAAAGACGAGAGAGTGCAAAATTTTAAAGTCTTAATTTCTCTAACAATCCTATAAGAAAAGTGCTACAGGGGTGTGACGATGCACTGAGGAGGGTTGGCACGAAGATTGCTTTTTTGTTGTGTGGTTTAACTTTTTAATTTCTACACAATGAAAAAGCTTCTTCTTTTATTTGCCATTGTGGCACTTGTTATCGGAGGATTGTTCGCGTGTGGCGAGCAGACAAAGTGGAATCGCGAGGAGCGACAAGCTATGCGTAACCTCCTGCGCGACTATCGCAAGATGGTCTATCTGAACAACCTCACCGAGGCGGAGTATATGCTATTTGCCGACCAGGTCCTCGCCGCTGTCGAGGAGGATTATCCCGTCTACACAACCTTTGTTGAGTTGCCTGCCGTGAACGATACGGTACAGGTCTACGTGGTGACAACTATTGTGGAGCAACTTAATGCCGATGCTTCGAATATGCGTCATCTCTACCCCTATCGCGACCTTGTGGCGGCAAATATCCTGCCCGATGGCTTGAGCCGCGGTCAGCAAAATGCCTTCTACCAGTGCTTTGCCAATGCGGTGGATAATACCTTCTCGAATGCCGAGCAGTTGGTGAATGCGATAGTTGCCGATACGGTGCAGACCTCGCAGATAGCGCAAATGCAAGCCTCCTGCGCTAATCAACTCTTCGGTTGGACGGTAGAAATCATAGAGGTCGGCAATTAGCCGACCTCTATGATTTTAATTCAGAATTATGGATTTTACATTCTCTCGTCTTTCGACTCTCGACTCTCGACTCTCCAGCCCTACTCCTCCTTCAGGAACTCCTTCGTTACCACAAACTGCACAGCTTGTGGTACAATCTTGATAGTCACAGGTGTGCCACCTTGCAACTCGCCATCGGTCTCGATAGGGATATTTGGTGCCGAGGTGATCTTCACAACCTTGCCTTGCGCGTGGTGGATATGACCTATGGAGTAGATGTCGCCATTGAAGAGTCGTGCGGCGCGGAAGATGACGTGCCACCAATGCACGGGGCGGATAATTGTGAGGTCGAGCAATCCATCGTTTGCCACAGCACGCGGCAACTGTTGAATGCCACCGCCATTGTAACGGCAGATACCCACCGCCAACGAGAAGAGCAACTTGTTGTAGATGACCTCGCCATCAACCTCTATGGTCACCCCCGCGGGCTTTGCCGAGAAATAACCCTTCAGTAGTCTGTAGATGTAGAGCCATTTGCCCTTGTAGCCCTTGAGCTTGAGGTGGTTGAATATCTTTATCACATAGGCATCGAATCCCAATCCCGAGATATTAGCCATATAGCGAGTCTGCTCCACCTTCGACTCGGTGTATGTCACCTTGCCCACATCTTGCAGGAAGGAGTATCCCTCTTTGATGGCACGCACCACCATAGAGTAGTTGCGAGGAATGCCGAAGGTTCGTACCCAGTCATTGCCCGTACCTACGGCAATCACTGCCACGAGAATATCCTTCGGTTGGCACTGCTTCTGAATGAAGAGTCCATTCACAACTTCGTTCAGTGTACCATCTCCTCCCACCACAATAAGTCTGCGGTAGCCACGATTTACAGCCTCTACGGTCAAAGCCGTGGCGTGGTATCGGTGCTCGGTGAAGGCGGGGTCGTGCTCGATGCCATTCTCACGCAGGAGGTGTGAGATTTGCGGAAAATCGGCCAATCCCTTACCTCCGCCCGATACGGGGTTTACTATTACAAACCAACGATCAATCATAAATTCAAAATTCAGAATTCAAAATTCAGAATTAGTTTTCCGTTTCTCTCGTCTCTCGTCTATTTCTTTGGTGCGTTCTTCAATGTGTGCAGCAAGAAGTCGTAGAACTTCGCTACCGATGCAATTTCTACCTTCTCGTCTGGTGAGTGTGGATAGCAGATTGTAGGACCAAACGAAATCATATCGAGGTTAGGATATACACCACCAATGATACCGCACTCCAAACCTGCGTGGATAGCAGTTACGGCTGGCTTCTTGCCATACAATGCCTCGTACGATGCCAACATAGCCTTCAAGATAGGAGACTCCATATTTGGCTTCCAACCGTCATACGAGCCCGACAACTCAACCTCAGCACCTGCCAACTCGAATACACCCTTGATAGCCTCGCCGAGAGCAACCTTCTCGCTCGATACAGACGAACGCAACAAACACTGAATCTTTACGCACTCGCCATTCGACACTACGCGTGCGAGGTTTGTTGAGGTCTGTACCAAGCCCTCCATCTCTACCGACATCTTCACTACACCATTAGGTGCGCCAACAACAGCCTTCACAAGCTTTGTAGCCACCTCAGCAGGGATAATCTCGGCAGGGAGAGCAACCTCCTCTACGAGTACCGCAATCGAATCCTCGATATTCTCGAACTCTGCCTGCAAAGTCTTCTCGTATGCCGCAGCCTCAGCCTTGAATGCAGCAACATCCTTAACGAGAACTACAGCCTGAGCCTCGCGTGGGATAGCGTTACGCAAGCCTCCACCATCAACCGATGCGAGCAACCACGCCTGCTCGGTGTGGAGCAACATGCGGCACAACAAGCGGTTGGCATTTCCACGCTGGAAGCCAATCTGAATGCCCGAGTGGCCACCCTTGAGTCCCTTAACTTCGAGCTTTACTGCCGACCAGCCTTGTGGTGCAACCACTGCGGTGTAAGGGAGAGTGATATTTGCATCTGTTCCACCTGCGCAACCAACATACAACTCGCCCTCGGTCTCCGAGTCGAGGTTTAACAAAATATCGCCTTTGAGCAAGCCGCCCTTCAAGCCGAAGGCTCCGTCCATACCTGTCTCCTCGGTTGCGGTGAAGAGTCCCTCGATGGCCCCGTGCTCCAATGTGTTGTCCTCTAAAACTGCGAGGATACAAGCTGCACCAATACCGTTGTCGGCGCCGAGAGTAGTACCATTGGCGGTTACCCACTCGCCATCGATATACGCCTCGATAGGGTCGTTCTCGAAGTCGAAAACCTTGTCGTTGTTCTTTTGTGGCACCATATCGAGGTGCGCCTGCAAAACGATACCCTTTCTATCCTCGTAACCTGGGGTAGCAGGCTTTGCGATATATACGTTGCAAGCCTCGTCCACCGAGTATTCGAGGTTGTGTGCCTTCGCAAACTCTACAACATACTCACGAATCTTCTCCTCGTGGTGCGATGGGTGCGGAATCTGACAAATTGCCTTAAAGTGCTTCCAAACCAATTCCGGCTTGAGCTGTTCCAAATTGTAATTCATAGTCGTAATGTTTTATGATTTTATCTATTATTTTCTAGTCCCTATTCTTTTGTCTTTCGTCTGATTTGTCGAACGCCTCGACAATATGTTTAACCAATTCGTGGCGGACGATGTCGCCCTTGTTGAACTCTACAAAACCAATGCCTTTGATGCCCTTGACGGTGTTCATTGCACGCACCAAGCCACTGTCGCTCTTGTGTGGCAAATCGACCTGCGTAACATCGCCCGTAACGATAAATTTGGCGTTACGTCCCATACGGGTAAGGAACATCTTTATTTGCGAGAGGGTGGTGTTCTGTGCCTCGTCAAGAATGACAAACGCATTGTCCAAGGTGCGACCACGCATATATGCCAACGGAGCAATCTGCACCGTGCCGTCCTCCATAAACTTCTGCAACTTGGCAGGTGGAATCATATCGTTCAGCGCATCGTACAACGGTTGCAAGTATGGGTCGAGCTTATCCTTCAAGTCGCCAGGGAGGAAACCCAACTTCTCGCCAGCCTCTACCGCAGGGCGAGTCAAAATCACTCGTTTTACTTGCTTATCGCGCAATGCTCGTACTGCCAAGGCAATAGCTGTATAGGTCTTACCCGAACCAGCTGGTCCTGTCGCAAAGATAAGGTCGTTTTTATCGTACAAATCGACGAGCTTGCGCTGGTTGACGGTGCGTGGCTTTACAATGAGTCCATTGTTGCCATAGACAATAACCTCCTTGTCGCTCTTGTGCGCCTGCTCGGCAGCCTCGGCAAAACCTACAGAGAAGGATTGCTCGACTACCTCCTTCGAGATGTGTCCGTAGCGGTCGTAGTAGGCAATGAGTCCTGCCATTTGGCGCTCAAATCGCTCCACATCGCCTTTTGCACCAAGCACCTTGAGCGTTGAGCCTCGTGCCACAATTTTCAACTTTGGGTGCATCGCCACAATCTGTTGCAGGTAGCACTCCTTTGCTCCATACAACTCGCGGGTATCGACGCCCTCGATAATTATCTCTTTACCTGTTGTATCTGTCATTACGATTATCTCCTAACTTATTAAAACACCACTCCGAATCGCAACTGTACGCTCTGGCAGCGGGTACGGAACTCGTGTGCTGTAGGTTGTTTCGTTTTGACGAGTGTTCCTAAAAAGGCATTTGTCTCCTTTATATCCTTGAACTGTCCCATATAGCGAACATCTATCTCCATCTTCTTCGAGAGTTTTATGCTGAATCCTGCAGTATATGCTACCAATGGTACAAGATTGAGCAACTGCTGTTGCACCAAGGTGTTATCCTCCTCATTAGATAATAGATAGGTTGGGTTGTCCGCCAGGCGGAACACTGGTCCGAAGTTGAGAGATACGACACTCATTCTGAAGGATAGGAGTACCGGCATCTGCACTAGGTTGTCTTTTACCTTCACGCTATCGTAAGCCCCATTTGTGCTCGTGAACTTTATCTTTGAGTAGGAGTATTGGACCTCGGGCTGGAGTCCGAAATGCTTGCCGAAGTTTAGACGAAATTGCAACGATGCTCCTACACCAAAATTTGCGGTCACACTGTGCGGAAAATCGCCTACGGGCATAATATCAAGGAACGTGTACTTGCCTAATACGCCCAATCCAAACTCAGTAGAAACCTTGGTGGTTTTTTGAGGCTTGGATTTATTTGCCTGCGAGGTGTTGCGTGCATCGGCAGTCGCACAAAATGCGATAAATACGATTGATAGTAAAAGTGTTAAACCTCGGTTTATCATAAATATTGCTAATGTCAAAAAAAATATCAACTCCCAAAAATAATGAATATTTTTGAAATATAGTCACATAATTGCAAAAATCTCAAAATTTGCCTATCTTTGTAGCTGAATAATTGTGTAATTAAAAAAGCCGATGGCCAAGGGCTAATGGCTAAAAGCTAAAAAGATATGAGTTTAGTAGCAATAGTAGGACGCCCAAATGTGGGCAAGAGTACGCTGTTCAACCGCCTTGTAGGTAACCGTCAGGCGATTGTGGATTCGACAGCTGGTACAACGCGTGATCGCCACTACGGTAAGACCGATTGGAATGGACGCGAGTTTTCGATTATCGATACGGGTGGTTACTCGGTAAATAGTGACGATATATTCGAGGATGAGATTCGCAAGCAGGTGATGCTCGCCATCGAGGAGGCCGATGTTATCCTCTTTATGGTGGAGGTAGGCACAGGCGTTACCGACCTCGATATGATGATGGCAGAGGTGTTGCGCCGTGCTAAGAAGCGCACTATCCTCGTCTGCAACAAGGTCGATAACTACGATTTGATCTACTCGTCAAACGACTTCTACTCGCTCGGTCTTGGTGACCCATTCTGCATCTCTTCTATGTCTGGTAGTGGTACTGGTGACTTGATGGACGAGATCTTGAAGCACCTCCCTGAGGATTGTGAGGCAGAGGAGATGGAGAATCTCCCACGCATTACCATTGTAGGTCGTCCGAACGTGGGTAAGTCGTCACTCACCAATGCCTTGCTCGGTACCGACCGTAATATCGTGACCAATATCGCAGGTACTACACGCGACTCTATTCACACGCGCTATAATAAGTTCGGTATGGACTTCTACTTGGTAGATACCGCAGGTATGCGTAAGAAGGGCAAGACGATGGAGGACTTGGAGTTCTACTCGGTGATGCGTTCGATTCGTGCTATCGAGGCTTCGGATGTCTGCATCTTGATGCTCGATGCGCAGCAGGGCTTGGAGTCGCAGGATTTGAATATCCACAACCTCATAGTTCGCAACCGTAAGGGTTGTGTTATCGTGGTTAATAAGTGGGATTTGATAGAGAAGGGCAACAACACGATGAAGCAGTGGCGCGAGGCGTTGGAGAAGCGTTTGGCACCATTCAACGATATTCCGATTATCTTCACTTCGGCTTTGAACAAGCAGCGCATCTTGGATGTATTGCAGACTGCAATTCGTGTCTATGAGTCGCGTTCGCGTCGTATCTCCACATCGGAGTTCAACGACTATATGTTGCCGATTATCGAGGAGACACCACCACCTTCGACCAAGGGCAAGTACATCCGTATAAAGTATGCTATGCAGTTGCCTACGCCGACACCTCAGTTCGTATTTTTCTGCAACCTTCCGCAG
>JAZOWM010000056.1:0-34165 GCA_045659225.1 Alistipes sp. | reverse complement strand
AAGGATTCTATTTGCGTTGGTGCTGCTTTGCGGCGCATACTCGGCACAGGCGATTAAATTTGTCTATGGCCCATATCTTCAGGCGGTAACAGACACCGAGGCAACAATTATGTGGGTGACAGATACGAAGGCTCTTTCGTGGGTTGAGGTTGCTCCGGACGATGGTACCAACTTCTATCACGTGGAGCGTCCGCGATACTATCAAACCTACCTTGGTAAGCGTGTCTATGGCACACTTCACCAGGTGCGTATTTCGGGCTTGGAGCCTGGTAAGAGGTATCGCTACGCTATCTCTTCGAAGGAGGTTGTTGATGTCAAGGGCCATCGTGTAACCTATGGCCACGTCGCTACAACTCGCGTCTATGGCAAGAGCAAGCACGGTATTATCCCAACCCTCGATCCTAAGAAGGAGAGTGTTCAGTTTGTGGTGTTGAACGATATTCACGCCAATCAAGAGAAGATGGCAGCACTACTCAACTGCTACGAGGAGGGCAAAACCGATATGTTCTTCTACAATGGCGATATGGTGAGTATGGTTCCTACCGAGCAGGTTCTCTTTGATGGCTTTGTGAACGCCTCTGTAAAGCATTTTGCGCAGAAGGTTCCATTCTATCTTGTTCGTGGAAACCACGAGACTCGAGGATTGTTTGCTACAAGTTTCCTCAACTATTTCCCAACTACCACAAATAAACCATACTATACATTGAAGCACGGTGATGTGTTCTTTATAGTGTTGGACGGTGGCGAGGATAAGCCTGATAGCTGTCTCGAATACTACGAGACTGCCGAGTACGATAAGTATCGTATGGAGGAGGCCGAGTGGCTCAAGAAGGTTGTCGAGAGCGAGGAGTGTAAGAGTGCAAAGTATCGCGTAGTGCTTATGCATATGCCTCCGATTGGCGGTAAGAATATGTGGCATGTTCCTAAGCACGCGGGTGAGTGTTTCCTCCCAATATTGAATAAGGCAAACATTACCGTTATGTTGTCGGGCCACACCCATAAGTATTCGTACAACACTCCCGAGACCACCGATGCCGAGTTCCCAATCCTTGTGAATGGCAACAGAACTGCATTGAAGGCGAATGTTGATGGCGATGGTATCAAGATCGATGTTATAGATATGGCCGGCGCGGTTAAAAAATCGCACACATTCAAATAGGATTCGCACTATATAAATAACAAAGAGAGGCTCCCGCAGGAATCCTCTCTTTGCTGTTTCTGGTAGAGGGAGATTACTTTACCGCTACGGCATCAATCTCCACCTTTGCACCCATTGGTAGTGCAGCCACCTCGTAGCACATACGAGCAGGCTTTTCGCCCTCGAAGTACTCCGCATATACTGCATTCATCGCAGCGAAATCCTTGATGCTATCGAGCAAAACAGTGGTCTTTACAATGTCGCTGTAATCCATACCTGCCTCCTTTAAAATTGCACCGAGGTTGTCGAGCGACTGACGAGTCTGTTCCTCGATTGTCTCAGGCATAGTTGCTGTTGCAGGGTTGATTGGGAGTTGTCCCGAAACATAGAGTGTAGCCTCTGCCTCTACGGCCTTACGAGCCTGTGAGTACGGTCCTACCGCCTTTGGTGCGTTCTGTGCCGCAATAGTAATAACTTTTGTCATATAAAATAGGTGTTTTAATAATTAGTTTTCTGTTTTGATAAGGTACTCGCCGACAATCAACGCTGCATCGTAGACATACTCGGCACAAGGGCGCTTCTGATAATACTCCGCAGTGCGTGGTGATGGGGTAGGCTCATCTTTCGGACGATCCAATCCAAGCAACGAGCGACATACGATATTGCCATTCTTTGCGCGAAACTGCTCGGCGAAGTGTTGCACTAAGGCATAGTTTGCCTTCTTTGCCTCGGCATTGTCGGCCGTAGGGCAAGGCGATATGAACGATGCTAAGAACGACATACCACTAACGGCTCCACACACCTCGCGCAAACGTCCCATACCACCGCCAAACGAGGCGGTGATGGTGGCAACGCTCTTCTCATCAAGTTCTGTAATATCGGCGTATGCCAAGGCTACAGCTTGCGCGCAGTTGTATCCCTTGTTGAAGTATTCTTTTGCGCGTAAGGCACGCTCTTTGGCATCGATAATTGTCTCCTTCATTGGGTAAAAGTGGTTTATTTTGGGTAAAGATAACTATTTTTTGAATAGAAAATTCCAAAAACAATAATAAAAAACTAAATTTGTGGTTAGAAAAGCGATATTATGGATATAGTACACAACGAAATTGGATTAGACTATGGCTCGCTAATGAGCATTCGTATCCGCCGAATACTATTGGTGTGTGATAGTTACGATAGCTATGCTCTCGAGGAGGATGGTCGAATCGAGGCACGCCTTCAACGAGAGTATATCGAGCTGAGCTTGAGTAACCCTCCTGCTATTACGCGTGTGGAGACGCCTACGCAGGCTATTGCGTTGGTAGAGTCGGGCGAGAAGTTCGACTTGGTTATAACTATGTACAATGTGGGCAACCTCGATGTCTTCTCTTTTGCCGAGCAGATGAAGGCATTGCAACCATTGACTCCTATAGTGTTGCTAACAAACTCTACCAAGGAGATTCATCGCCGAATTAGCGAGAATACTACTACAGCAATAGATAAGGTCTTTTGCTGGAACAACTCTACCGATCTTATCATCGCCATTATTAAGCTGTTGGAGGACTCCCTCAATGCCGATCACGATATTTTGGAGGTGGGTGTTCAGGCTATCTTGTTGGTCGAGGACTCCATTCGTTACTACTCGACATATCTGCCAGCACTCTATAAATTGGTGCTTCAGCAAAATATAGCCTCGGTGCGCGATGCCCTGAACGAGAATCAGCAGATAATGCGTAAGCGCGCTCGTCCTAAGATTCTGATGGCAACCAATTATGACGATGCGTTGGCGTTGTACCAGAAATATAAGCAGAATATACTCGGTGTTATCTCCGATATTGGTTTTGTTCTACACAAAAATGACAACCCTTGTTCGGAGAAACTCGATGCTGGCATTGACCTCTGCAACCTTATTCGTGAGGACAATCCAGAGATGCCATTCTTGATGCAGTCCTCCCAGGCATCGATGCGTTCGGTTGCCGAGAAGTTGGGAGTGGGATTTATCGTCAAGAACTCCAAGATGCTCCTACACGAGCTGAATGAGTATATCAGCCACGCCTGTGCATTTGGTGATTTTGTGATTATGGATCCCAAGACTCACGAGGAGGTGGCGCGTGCCAAAGATCTCTACGGCTTGGAGCGATTGCTACACACGGTTTCGGATGATATCCTCTATAGGATAGTATCTACAACCTATCTCTCGAAGTGGCTCTTTGCACGAGGTATATTCTCGCTCGGAAACTCGTTTAGAGCATTGACAATCGACAAATTTGCCGATTTGGCTGAGGTGCGTGTATTTTTGACAGATAGTATTCGTGACTATCGTATCAAGCAGGGCTTGGGTGTGGTGGCACGTTTCTCGACCGAGACATTCAACGATGCGATATGGTTCTCGAAGTTGGGAAATGGCTCGCTCGGAGGAAAGGCACGAGGTTTGGCATTTATGAACCATATTTTGCAGAAGTATAACCTCTACAATAAGTGGGAGGGGGTACGAGTATTGGTGCCACGTACATTTGTGATTACAACCGAGTTCTTCGATAGATTTATTATCGAGAATGGACTCCAATATGTTGTCAATGCCGATGTTAGCGATGAGGAGATTCTCTCGGAGTTTGTATCATCGGTCTTGCCTCAGGATTTGACCGAGGCTCTGCGCGTATTTATCCGAAATGTGCGTAAACCATTGGCTATCCGCTCCTCTTCGAAGCTGGAAGATTCGTACTATCAGCCATTTGCAGGTATCTATTCCACCTATATGATACCTCACACCGAGAACGAAGATCAGGAACTTCGACTCCTTTCCAAGGCTATAAAGAGCGTCTACGCTTCGGTCTACTTTGCCTCTTCGCGTGCCTATATCACCGCTACGGCAAATGTGATTTCGGAGGAGAAGATGGCTATCGTTATCGAGGAGGTATGTGGCTCGGAGGATAGGGGTTACTACTTCCCTACACTCTCGGGTGTGGCTCGTTCGTTGAACTACTATCCTATAGGCTACGAGCGTGCCGAAGATGGTATTGCCAAGGTCGCTTTCGGTTTGGGTAAGGCGGTGGTTGATGGTGAGCAGGTGTTGCGATTCTCGCCAAAGTATCCGCAGAACATCTTGCAAACATCGGTGCCAGCACTCGCTATGCGCGATACCCAGCAGGTGATGTATGCCTTGAACCTACAGCCCGATAAGTTCAAGACCTCGTTGGACGATGCTATAAATATAGAGAAGATAAAGATTGCCGATTGTGGCTCTTTCCGCAATATTAAGCATGTTGCTTCGACTTGGGATATGCAGAATATGCGTATGACCGACTCCTCGTTAGTCGATGGAATAAAGGTCATAACCTTTGCCCATATCCTCAAGTATAACACCTTCCCATTAGCAGAGATTTTGGTGGAGCTACTCTCTATTGCCGAGCGCGAGATGAAGTGCTGCGTAGAGATTGAGTTTGCAGCAAACCTTGATAGAGGCGATAAACTCAACATCTTCAATGTACTGCAGGTTCGCCCTATCGCCGAGGGAGCCTCAGGCATATCGATAGATTGGTCCGAGGTCGACACTTCCGATGCCTTGATATACTCGGAGAGCGCACTCGGTACGGGTGCGGTGAACGATGTTTGCGATGTAGTTTATCTCCGCGAGGAGAACTTCAATCCAGCATCTACCGAGAAGATAGCCGAGGAGGTGACACGTCTCAACGAGAAGATGCGCGAGGAGAGACGAGGCTATATCTTGGTGGGCTTTGGACGCTGGGGCTCGAGTAATCCGTGGTTGGGAGTGCCTGTGAAGTGGAGCGATATATCCGAGGCGAAGGTTATTGTAGAGTGCGGATTGGATAATTTCCGTATTGAACCGAGTCAAGGTACCCACTTCTTCCAGAATCTCACATCGTTTGGTGTGGGTTACATAACAGTCAATCCGTATATGAAAGATGGCGCACTCGACTTTGCGAAGTTGAACGCTATGCCTGCGACCTACGAGAGCGATTTTGTTCGCTGTGTACGTTTCGACAATCCGCTCGAAATTTGTATTGACGGAGTGGCGAATAAGGCGATTATAAAGTAAATCGTACGATTTATAAGAGATGGGGTTGCCAACATATTGTTGAGCAACCCCATCTTATTCTATTTGTTCTGACAACCCAGCTTTTTCAATAATAGAGCAGGGTAGTCGGTGGTTATATAGTCGAACTTGCGTTTGATAAACCAATCCATATCCTCCTCCTTGTTTACAGTCCAGGCGTTGAGGTGAACCTTCCTCTTCTTGAAGGTCTTAATCCATTCTGGGTGAGCATAGTAGAAGATGTGCTGATAGTCCACTGCGGTAAAGCCATTCTCCTTAACAATATCGGGGTACATCTCGGGCAGCTCCTGACGCCACTTGCCGAGGTATGCCACGCGGCGACCTGTATTCTGCTGAATATCTTGTAGCGCCTTGATGTTCGAGCCGAGGAATTCGCACCACTCCATAGCGCCCATTTCGTTGATAACACGTACAATCTCGCGACCAAGACGGATTGAGTATTCGTCCGAAATCATAGTCTTGACATCTACAACAAGCTTTGTACGATTTTGCTTCATCACCTCGGTAAGATATTCGCGGAAGGTGGGGATTTTCTCACCATTCTTGAGCGGATACTTCACAAGGTCGGCATACTTTGAATCCTTGATTGCCAAGCCGTGGTGAGTTAGGTTGTGGAATACCACCAACGAATCATCTGCTGTGATGTGGACATCGCACTCCGAGCCGTGGCACCCCAATCGTACAGCCTCGCGCCACGAGGCGAGTGAGTTTTGAGGGTGTCCAGCCTCTTTCCACGCGCCACGATGCGCTACAACGCAGTTCTTGTGGAAATCGAATTTCTGTGCCGATACGCTAATTGCGCAGGCTGCAACGGCCATAAGTAGGATAAATCTCTTCATATAAGCGGTTCTTTATTGTTGTCACTTTTTTCTTCTAAATAGAATGGCGTGAGCCCAACCCATTGCTCTGTCGGCATACATAAGTAGCCATCGTAGCGTACCATATCGGTGATTTTTGGCGCGCCAATGTGCTAATAAACCAACCTTGAGCATATTGTTTACCGGGACATCAAACCCCTCTACGCCGCACTTGTCGAGTAGGGTTGCGAGACGAGCATCAATATCTTCGAAATTGCTCTTTGCAAAGGATTGATTATCCATAACAAGCAGATATTTGCGGTAGACAATGCGTATGCGGTCGGCAACGATGTTTCGCAAGAAGGAGAGACGTGTAGCTGAGGATAGCGATTGCTCCTTGGTGATGAAATATTGAGCCATAGCCTCGGTTACTGCCATTAATTGCGAGAGCGAGCGCATCTGAACCTGAAGCCCCATAGTCTGCCCCTCGCGGGCGGTGTTGTAGCGATAGAGTGGGGTGTCGGCAAAGGCGATGGTTCTAATATGGAAAAGTGGATAGAAAACCCACTCTTGGTCGGTATAGGAGATTCCTTCGCTTTGGCGATAATCCATTTGACGCAATAGTTCGGTGCGATAACATATCCCGTGCATCATAAAGAAGCGTATTGCACCCTCGCCGAAGATTCTATCGGCATCGTAGGATACTCCATAGCTGTAGACCTTGCGAGAGTAGAGGTTGTAGTCTACGCGATGTTCGTTTCGACCATCGGTCTCGATAAATGGGGTAACCACCATATCTGCACCCTTCATCTTGCGTAAGAAGGAGAGAAACTCCGCTATGCGCGAACCATCGAAGCAGTCATCTGCATCGAGAATCTTGACATATTCTCCCTGGGCAATTTTCAACGCAGCATTTATGGTCGAGCCATAGTTACCATTTGGCTTGTCGATGATGGTTATCGTATCTGTGTATCGCTCAGCATACTGCTTGGCAATACGCAGTGTTCTATCTTTGCTGCCATCGTTTACAATTATAATCTCCACAGCAGCCAACGAAGGGGTGCGCAATACCGACTCGACACATTGTGCGAGGTATGCCTCCATATTGTAGGCAGGAACTATTATCGACAGCAGTTTCATTACTCCTTGGTTGTATCGAATGACAATTTATATGGAGCGTGGTTTATCTGCTCCTCCTCGGGCAGTACAGGACGCAGGTTAGGGTAGTGGTGGCGCAGATACACCTCGACATTGCGAGGACCTTTGACCATCATACCGCCAAACTCCATATCCACTGGGTTTTCGATGTCGGCTCTTGCGATTTGATCCTTCGGCATTCGCACGATATTTACATACTTGCTATCGCACGAGTTGTATCGCCCCAGCACCTTATTCATCTTCTTATAAATCGCTCTGCGTGACATCACCGACACCACAAGTTTGATTGCTGCACACCCTATCCACGACTTTGGTAGAGGTGCATCAATCTCGCACTTGCCACAGTGTTTCCATAGCCATATCTCCTTGCCCATAAAGCAGTTAATCCAGAATTTGGCCGAGAAGCGATGCAGCTTTTCGAGCAGTGGATTATTGGGTATTCTGTCGTATGGGAATATATCTACGAAGATTCCGTGGTGAATCGTCATATTGCGCCAAATCTCCTCCACAAAGAGGGTGTTGTTGCGCTTAACCTTCGCAAAGTAGAATGGGGTATTCTCCTCCGTGCCAAACCACTCCAAGAAGTAGTCCGAGGAGAGATGAGCAGGGGCCTCACGTAGGAAGCGTTCGTAGTTCTCACGAGTCATACCCACATCTATATCATCGTCCCAAGGCACGATGCCCTTGTTGTACAAAGCACCGATAGCCGAGCCGCCCTGAATAAAGTAGGGAATATTGCACACCTCGCAGACGCGAATAACCTCTGCCAGCGTGCGATACAACTCCTCGATGACTCTTTGTAGGTCCTCCTTTGCGTACTTCATACTCTATTGTATCAATAAGTTACAACCTCTGATGTCGCTCTGCGAAATGCGTCCTTCGATACGGAACGAACCGTCGTCATAGCGTACACCCATATCCTCGGTAGCGATAAAAGCGCACGAAGAACGATTTGCCAAGTCTATAATATCAAGAGCTCCTCGCTTTCCCGCTTTGAGGCGAGCAAAAGGGTTGTTTACATCGCGTACCAAAACCCTCATCCACTTTGGTGTACGGAATACACCATCGCCAAACGAATAGGCCTGCGACATTAGCTCTGCCATACCATACTCCGAATGTATGCGTTCTACTCCAAATGCCGAGCAGAGAATCTTGTGCAGTTCACTCTTTGGCAACTCCTTGCGTTTTCCCTTCATACCACCAGTCTCCATTACCACCGTATTTTCAAGGTGTGGAGCGTAGTTCTCTGCCAGGTCGAGTAGGGCATAGGTTACACCCAATAGAATTTTAGGATTGTGGTCGCGCGACATATCGTGTAGCAACTTCTCGTAGTCGTGCAGATAGAATCCGCCTCCTCCGCACGAGGCAATCAGCTTCTCTGCCATATAGACTAAAGAGGAACCCTCCCTCTCCAAATATGAGGGGAGCAGAGCGTAGATGCTGCACTCCTTCTCATCGCCATAGAATTGGCGAAAAGCCTCGGTGAAGGCTCTCTCATAAAGTCTTAAGTCTTCGACAAAGTGTCGTGATTGTACCATACCCGTTGTGGCACTCGAGGTGAATACCATCTCGGGCTCACCCTCGCCACAATAGACCTTGTGCGACTTGAAAATCTCTATTGGCAACATCGGAATATCCTCGATGCGGCACACATCGCTTGGCTCAATGCCAAGCAGTCGTACATACTCGGCATAGGGCGCACAATGCTCCGCCTGGTGGCGAAATAGTTGCAATGCCTCACGCTCGAACTCCGCATCGGAGCTAATCGAAAATGTGTTGTCGTAGAGTGCCATATAAAAATGAGTCTTGTTTCTACTCTATAAACTCGAATGCCTCGTAACGACCTCCCGTATAGCGGGCGAGGTGGAGTGTTGCGGTGCGAAGTTTATCCTTCTTTCCGCCCGATGCAAGGTAGAAATAACCATCTCCGAGTGAGCATACGCCGTAGGCTCCAATCTTGTTGTGCCAACCGCGTACCTCCTCGTCCTTACGGTCGCCCTTTCCTTTGTTAGAGAGCCACAGTACAGGACCTACCTCCTCGTAACCAACGCCATACAGTGGGCGGACGATAGGCTTTTTATTGCCATCAACCACAAAGAGATTGTAGTTGGTGAAGCACTCTTTCTTGCCAGGATAGCAAGCCAAGAACCAGCTGTTGCTACTCTTGTCGTACTCGAGGTTTTGAACACCCCAAGTGGTGTTTCCGGTGTAGACATAGTATTTGCCCTCAGGCTTAGATGGTCCGCGGTGGTGCATATTCTCCTGTGATAGAGGTGCTTCATACTTCGACCACTTGGAGGTGTCGTACTGTAATAGAATCTGATAGTCGTTGTCGGTACGCTTGGTGTCGCCATAGATTCCGTAGGCAATGGTTAATAGTCTCTTACCAGAGCCATCGAATGAAGGACCAAATGAGATGCCATCAAAACCGCTACAGCCGTGACGATGCTCGAGTGCCTCTCCACTCTTGCCCTTAACCTTGGCGAGATAGTCGTTAACAACGCTCTTCAACAAGACGGTGGTCATAACCCCATCCTTTTCGGCGCTCATATTCAGGCGTGTAATCTTGTCTACATCGAAGATGGCGACATAGAACCCCGTTTCGTTCTCTTTCTCCACACCAGCATATTTTAGGAGACCTTTGCCAATCATATCGTTTTTATACTCCAATGAGCCATAGACTCTACCATCCTCCTCGTTGTACTCAAGACAACCCAAATGTCCGAAAAGACCGGTGACGCTTCCGACCGCATTGCCCTGCATATCCAACTTTACGAGCTGAGTGGTAAATGATAGATAGACAAATTCGTGCTTCGAATCCACTGCGATACCTTGTATGTGACCGCCTTTCCATCCCTCTGTATGGAGCTTTTTAGGGAGATTTGGAACCTGCTGAGCTGATGCGGAAATAGCTGCTGCAGTAATAGCCAACAACAAAACGAAAACCTTTTTCATCTTATCTCTTATTTTTCGGTTGAATGTTCAATATCGCACCCTGCGCAGTTGCCGCTGCAAGGGCTGTCATCGCAATTCTCGTTTGCCATATCCTCGCGAGTCTCCTGCACAGCACATTTGATGCCGAGGCGTTGCATATCCTTGTTGGTGGAGATTTCGGAATCAATATGGTGTCCCTTAAAAATAAGCGTCAGCGACATAGCTAAAACAAAGAAGGCTACAGCTGCCACCGCCACAATAATCACTGTTAAAGTATTGCTCATAAAAATTGTTTTACTCTACAAAAATACATCTTTTAGTCAAATAACACAACATTGATGCCCTCAAATTTCGATAATTGAGTGAATTTTCCTATTTTTGCGCGGAATATATAGAGTTTTTGTGACTATGTACGAGTATATCAACGGAACACTTGCCGAGGTGGCACCAGCATACGCTGTGGTAGATGCTGGTGGAGTAGGCTATTTTATCAACATATCGCTCAATACCTACTCGGCTATCGAGAAGGCGGAGCAGGTTAAATTGTTTGTTCACCACATTGTTCGTGAAGATGCAGAGTTGCTCTACGGCTTTGCCACAAAGGAGGAACGCGATCTCTTCCGTTTGCTGATAAGTGTGTCGGGTGTAGGAGGTAATACTGCACGAATGATTCAATCGACCTACTCTCCTTCGGAGCTACGCAACATTATTGCTACGGGTAACGCCACTCTGCTAAAGAATGTGAAGGGTTTAGGTTTGAAAACAGCGCAGAAAATTATTGTGGATTTGAGTGGTAAGATGCTCGATTTGCCGTCACACTCGGCTGCTGAAAATGCCCTTGCGGCATCGCAGCATTCGGAGGCGTTTGACGAGGCGTTGGCAGCTCTTGTGATGCTCGGCTTCGCCAAGGCAGCATCGGAGAAGGTACTTCAAAAAATCTTCAAGAATGATGCTTCGCTTGGCGTAGAGGAGGCTATTCGTAGCGCACTAAAACAGCTGTAATGAAACTTTCTTTGGGCAAAAACATAGTTTTTGGATAATAATGTGTATCTTTGTCCGTTTAAATGCTATGAAAAAGATATTGACGATACTATTTGTACTGCTAATGTTGGCAGGGTGTAAGGAGGAGGATACTGTTCTTACGGAGAGAGATAAGATAGTTCGATACCTTACCTCTCGTGGTATGTGTGCCGACAATGAGGTTGGGGATAAGGTTGCCGAAAATCCTCCATTCTACTCTACGTACGGAACATACGCTTTTCGTCATATCGTAAACTACTACGATGCAGATAGAGAGAATCGCAGAGTGATTGAGTGGGGCGATAGAGTGCAGGTTAGCTTCTTTAATGCCTACGTATTCTCGAGCTCGGAGCCTTCGGAGAGTGCTATATTTTGGTCCAATATTCCAGAGATTATAACTCGACTTGGAGATAAGAGTGACAATACCCTCGATTGGAGTACCGAGCCGCTGATTATAGAACTCGGAACAACAAAACTTGTTGCCGGGTTGGAGTATGCTCTACCTGGCTGTCGTGAGTTGGACTCGCTGCAGGTTTATATGACCTCGAACCTTGGCTATGGCAAGGAGAATATAGGCATCGTACCAAAGAATTCGATGCAGGCGTGGTATATGAGAATTGAGAAAGTTGCAAAATAGAGATATGAATTTTGTTCGAAAAATAAGGTCTACATTGGTGGCATTCGCGGTGGCGTGTGTCACAATTTCGTGTATAACAACCGAGAGTGTTCCAAAGACGGAGCGAGAGAGAATCTCGCTTGAGTCGTGGATGAAGCTTCATAAGCCCGAGCTCCTCGACAACTACCAAAAGAGTGGTGGCTACTATGTCGAAATCCTCGAGGGCGATACGAATGACTACACCCCAGCTCAAGAGAATGATTTCGGCTCGGAGCCGATTATGGATCAGGATACCTGTTGGGTGTTTATGAATATGACTGGTCGAGACATCAATGGTACGATCTGTCTCACTCGTAGCTACGAGTTGGCCCAGATGTGCGGCACATTTGCCTATCCGACACACTACACTCCTTATGTCTGCTATGGCGGTAAAAACAATATGGGACTCTTGGAGGGCACATATTTGGCGATGCGTAACGAGCTAGCTTTGAGTGATGAGTATCGTTCGTGGTACTTGAACGAGTATGGCGTTGAGCTCGATAGTAACTACAAGTTGCATAAAGGCTCGAAGGTGCGCTTGTATCTCCCTTCGACCATTGCATACGGCGAGAATGGCTCGGTTGCAGAGGGAGGCTACGAGGGACAATACTCGCTCGATGGTTCACGCCCTTTGATTGTGGATGTTGAGGTGAAGAGTGCAATCAAGAATCCTTCGGAGTTGGAGTTGGAGATGCTTCGACTCTACGTGGGTGATGACCTATCGTGGAAGCAAGCAACAAAGCCCGAGTCGGAGAAGAGTGGTGCTGATGATGATTTGAAGTTGAAGGGCCTGTACTACAATCTCAACTACAATCCCGAGACCGATGATGTACATAGCTACAAATACTTGCAGCCCGATTGCTTGGATAAGGCGGATAAACTCTACCAACCATACACCGACAACAAGAATTACGCTCCAGGCAAGATGGCAACCCTCAACGAGGAGATAAACAAGATTCTGTTGGAGCGATTCGGCAAGGGCTTGAGCGCAGACGAACGCGATGATGAGAAGACTATGGTAACAAAGAATGGTCGCGCCAATGTGTGGTATGTGTTACGTTTCCTCGATGGCTTTGTTGTGGATACCAATATAGCCGAGATTCGCAAACTTGTCTTTAATGAGTCGGCACCAGAGTGTGATGTGTTTAGCTACTGTCCATCGGACGATGAGGGTAAGGCTTCGAGCGAGCGTCAGGCTATAGGCGCGTGGTACTACGGAATACCAAGTATGCACTACGGTTCGTATGGTCAGATTTTGACCACATCGGGCTATGCTTATGGTGCAAGTGGTATGTCGGGATCTACCACAACCGAGACCACCTCGTCTGGTACGGCAAGCTACTACAATGCAATGAACTACTACAACTACTACAACTCGTACTACAACTACTATAGTCCGTACTACAACTACTACGACTATAACTACTACAACTACAATTACGATACGAGTGAGGAGGAGACCGTAACAACCAAGACAATCTCGACAGAGATTCTTCCATATACACCGCTTATTTTTACGCTCTATGTTGAGCCAAACGATTAGAGATATGAAGTCTCCTAAAATATATCTTCGCAGAGGCAAGGAGGAGTCTTTGCAACGCCGTCACCCGTGGGTATTCTCGGGTGCAATAGAACGCATCGAGTGCGAGGGAGAGAGGATCCCCGAGGGAGTAGTTGTTGATGTGTTCACCCAGCGTGGCGAATATATCGCTCGCGGACACTATCAGATTGGTTCGATTGCCGTACGCATTCTAACCTTCGAGCAGGAGGCGATTGATGCAGTGTGGTGGCGCAACCGCATAGCGAGTGCCTACGATGTCCGCCGCACTCTCGATTTGACCGACAACCCACAGACCAACTGTTATCGCCTTATCCACGGTGAGGGCGATTTGTTGCCAGGTTTGGTGGTTGATGTATATGGTACTACCGCTGTGGTGCAGTGTCACTCGGTGGGAATGTTCCTCTCGCGTAACGAGATTGCTAAGGCTATTAGTGAGGTCTATGGCGAGAAGATTACCGCCATTTACGATAAGAGTGCTGCAACCATACCTTTCAAGGCGAATTTGAATGCTGTAGATGGCTACCTCTATGGCTCGGCCGGGAAAGATAATGTAGTAGTGGAGAATGGCCATAAGTTCCTTGTAAATTGGGAGGAGGGACAGAAGACCGGCTTCTTTATCGACCAACGCTTCAACCGCCACCTTGTACAGCAGTATGCCAAAGGTCGCACCGTACTGAACACCTTCTGCTATACGGGAGGTTTCTCGGTCTATGCCTTGGCAGGTGGAGCGAAGGAGGTCTGCTCGATTGACGCTTCGGAGCGTGCAGTGCGCCTCGTTGACGAAAATATAAAGTTGAACTTTGGCGAGGATGCACCTCACACCTCGTTGGCGTGCGATGCGGTGGAGTATTTGAAGGATATTGGCGATAAGTACGATATGATAATCCTCGACCCACCAGCATTTGCCAAGCATCACAAGGTTCTCGGAAATGCTATGCAGGGCTACAAGCGATTGAACGCACGCGCTTTGTCGCAGATTAAGTCGGGAGGTATTCTCTTCACCTTCTCTTGTTCGCAGGCGGTATCGAAGGAGTTGTTCCGTACAACCGTATTTACTGCAGCGGCTATCGCAGGACGTAAGGTGCGTATATTGCACCAACTAACTCAACCTACCGACCACCCAATCAACATCTACCACCCCGAGGGTGAGTATTTGAAGGGATTGGTGCTTTATGTTGAATAGACGAGAGACGAAAGACGAGAGACGAAAGATTAGTTAGAAGTTAGAAGTTTTTATTGCTCTAACGACCCTAACGACCCTATAAAAATTTATGGCAGCATACACTAAACTATCCATACACGCCACCGAAGAGCAGGGAGATATACTTACAGCATATCTCTCCGACTTTCCGTTCGATAGTTTCGACTACGCGGAGGGGTTGCTCAACTGCTATATCCCGCAGTCGGAGTTTGCGGTGTGCAGTAGTGAGGTCGAGGAGTTGCTACATAGCGAGGGAGTTCTCGATTTCTACTTCGAGGAGATAGAGACGCAAAACTGGAATGCTACTTGGGAGAGCAACTTCGAGGAGGTGGAGGTGCGAGGTGAGGTACTTATCCGTGCGCCATTTCACGAGAAACGCACCGACTACGAGGGTATGGAGGTTATTATCCAACCCAAGATGTCTTTCGGTACGGGCCACCACTGCACTACGCAGTTGATGATTGAGTCTCTGCTCGATGGCGATGTCGTAGGTAAACGAGTTCTCGATATGGGTAGTGGAACGGGAGTTTTGGCTATTGTGGCTACAAAGTTGGGCGCAGAGAGTGTGCTGGCGGTAGAGATTGACGATATGGCAGAGGAGAGTGTCCGCGAAAATATCGTACTCAATGGTGTTGCCGATAGGGTAGAGTCCGTTTGTGGCGATGCTACAGCTATTGAGGGCAGAGAGTTCGATATTGTCTTGGCAAATATCAATCGCAATATCCTCCTTGCCGATATGGAGGCATACTCGGCAACCCTTCCGCAAGGTGGTCAGCTTGTGATAAGCGGCTTTTTGGCGGAGGATATTGCTATTTTGACTGAAAAAGCAACCTCCCTGGGCTACCAGCTTGCAAAGCACCGCACAAACGACATTTGGCAAGCACTGGAACTTGTTAAGACGAAAAGCAATTAAACTTAAATAACTATGAAAATTTTACGAAACTTATTTTTGATGTTATTCTGCTTTGTGCCGATGATGGCAATGGCTCAGAGCGAGAATCCCGTAAAGTGGAAGCACTCGGTTGCTGACAAGGGCAACGGACTCTACACCGTAGAGTTGAAAGCCGAGATAGGTGATGGCTGGCACATCTACGTGAACGACCCCGCAAAGGCATTCAATCCTACCGAGATTACATTCGAGCCAGGCGAGGGTGTTGCTCTCGAAGGTGGCTTGCGCGCACTCTCGAAGGCGAAGTATGCTGTAGACGAGTTGCTTATGATGGAGATTGGTGAGTATGAGAAGGAGGCTCTCTTCGAGCAGGATTTTAAAGCCGAGAAGGGCGGTGAGGTTAAGGTCGCTATCTCTTACCATGCTTGCAATGTGGGCTCGTGTCTCTCGCCTACAACCGAGGAGGTTGTCGTAACACTTGGCAATGCTCCAAAGGCAGAGGTCAAGGCGGTGAAGGATGCCGCGGGCAGTGGCTCGTTGTGGTCGCTCATTATCGAGGCTATCTTGTGGGGCTTTGCAGCGTTGCTCACCCCTTGCGTATTCCCTATGGTGCCGATGACCGTATCGTTCTTTATGAAGAATAGTGGCTCGGTAGCTCGTGGTCGAATCAACGCTTCGTTGTATGGATTGTTTATCGTGGCACTCTACACTCTCCCTATCGCTATACTTATTATTATTACGCGCGTGTTGGGAGGTGATGCCGTGACTGCCGACATCTTCAACTGGTTGGCTACACACTGGGTGCCAAATATCCTCTTCTTTGTGGTATTTATGGTCTTCGCGGCATCGTTCTTCGGTGCATTCGAGATTACATTGCCAAGTGCACTTGTAAACAAGAGCGATGCACAGTCGGACAAGGGCGGTATCGGAGGAATCTTCTTTATGGCTCTTACACTTGTATTGGTGTCGTTCTCTTGCACAGGCCCAATCGTAGGCTCGGTGCTTATCAAGTCTACATCGGGTGAGGTGTGGTCGCCAATCGTCACAATGCTGGCATTCTCAACCGCATTTGCCTTGCCATTCACCCTCTTTGCATTCTTCCCTTCGATGTTGAAGAAGTTGCCAAAGAGTGGAGGCTGGTTGAACTCGGTGAAGGTTGTACTCGGATTTGTTGAGGTGGCTCTCGGATTCAAGTTCTTGAGCGTTGCCGACCAGGTATACCACTGGAACTTGCTCGACCGCGAGATATATCTTGCTATTTGGATTGTGGTATTCTCGTTGCTCGGTCTCTACCTCTTGGGCAAGATAAAGTTCGCTCACGATAGCGAGATGAAGCACCTCTCGGTAGGTCGCTTGGCTTTGGCTATTGGCGTATTTACCTTTGTGGTGTATATGATTCCAGGAATGTGGGGCGCACCTTTGAAGGGATTGTCGGGCTACTTGCCGCCACTCTCAACCCAGGACTTTGTTGTGGGTAAATATGCTCCAGCTGCACCCGCATCTAATGGCGAGGCGAGCCTCGAAAATGCCAAGTATAGCGACTTCCTCCATCTTCCACACGGATTGAAGGGTTTCTTCGATTTGAAGGAGGCTGAGGCGTATGCCGCAAAGGTCGGAAAACCAATCTTTATCGACTTTACAGGTCACGGCTGTGTAAACTGCCGCGAGATGGAGGCGAGAGTTTGGGCAGATGCTACCGTGCAGCAGATTTTGCGCGATGAGTATGTTGTTGTGGCGCTCTATACTGACGATAAGATGCAGTTGCCCGAGAGCGATTGGGTGACTACCGATAGCGGCAAGGTGTTGAAGTCTCTAGGCAAGGTAAATGCCAACTACGCACTCACTCGCTTTGGTGTAAATGCTCAACCTTACTACGTTTTGCAGGGCAAAAATGGCGAGGTTTTGGGCGAGCCACGAGGCTACGATCTCTCGGTTGAGGGCTTTGTAAACTTCCTCAAAAAAGGCGTTGAGGAGTATAAGAAATAGTGGAATTATAAACACTCTAAAAATCCCGTTAGTCGAAGTCGCTGACGGGATTTTTTTGTCGCATATATTGCATAAATATTTGCATATTTAACCATTTATTCTCGCGCGTATACATTTATGGGGGCTAAAATGATAAAAAATGCACTCTTTTCTGTGAATTTCTAAAAAAAAATTACTAACTTGCGCCGTGATATTGACAATTTTATCGTTTAACTAAATTATAATTTTATGAAAAACTTATTTAGAACATTGGTTGCGTGCCTTCTCCTTGCGTGGGTAGGTGGCATTGCAGCATCGTGTACTACGGACACTACGCTCGGTGACGAAGTAGATCCGCAGTCCTCCTCTAAGTTCAAACTTATTGGTGAACCAGAGGTAATCAACGCTGTCTCGATAAACATTCCTGTAGAGGGTGTGAATCTCGAGACCATCTACACCTATGTACGCGAGTATGCAGTGGGCGAAGATGGCGAGGAGTATTTCGTACAAGGTTACGATACAAACGGTAATCCTATCTTGACCCAGAACAAGGTGTCTACTCCTACGCCAAGTACCGTTAAGCGTAAGGGTGTACAGCTCGATGGCGGAGAGCTGGTTGAGATTGTAAAATTGAGTAGCAAGAATGGTCTCAAGACCAACAGAAACTACTACGCCTATATCGTAGCGGAGCTTGCAAATAACAAGTTCTACGGTAATGGTGGTAAGGGAAAGGTGCTCTCGGTGAAGTTTGCTACCCCTGAGAAGTATTCTGACCAGGATGTTGAGGTGTTGGATCAGAGCTACGAGGGTATCAATGTTGCTGTAAATATTCCACAGTCGGTACTCGAGAAGGGACATCGCGCTAAGTGGGGTATCACTAATATCCCTACACTCGCTTATTACGGTAATACACCAATGGCTCAGTCATTGCACCATTGTGACTACGTTTATCCTGCATTCCTTATCAATGGCGCCGATACATTGCTCGAGATTAACCACTATAATGCATATCGCCGTAACGCTAAGGGTGAGGTTCCTTACTATGTGATAGACACTGAGAAAAAGAAATGTATCGAGGTTAGTCCGGATAGCGATGAGGCGCTTAGCGACGATGTCGGACCGATTACATACTACTACGAGTTTATGCCAGGAGAGCCACTTGTGCTTATGTTGGCAGAGGTAGGTTATGCCGATTGTGATGCACAGCACGATATTAAAGAGTGTGAGCAGAGTGGTAAGAAGCACCCTACAACTGATTGGGGTTGGGGTCCAGGTTGGTACTGGTTCCCATACGATATGGTAGCTTATGAGAATGCTGCTCGTGGTGATAACTTCCTCCCAGATATGGGTATGGGAGGTGGCTCTGCTTCGACTGTAGACCCAGAGCAGTTCTGGCACGAGGGCGCTTGGCATCGTAAGATCGAGTTGCGCTTGCCTGGTCCTAAGAAGTTCCACGGCTCGGTAAAGATTACAAAAGACAACATCTCGCCTAAGGATGGAACAATTACCTTTACTCCTGATAAGGAGACATATATGTACTTGGTGGCTATTATCGAGGATACTAACGAATATGGACAGGGTTACCGCGATATTACTCGCGATTACCTTGATGGAGATGAGAGCCTTTGGCAGTGGTTTACCACATCGGAGATTGCTCCTTACCTTTGCGGTGTAATGCCATTATATGCTTCTGAAGGTCCGCAATCTATCAAACTCAGCGAGTTCTTCGAGAGCGTTGTTGCAGGTAGAAAGTACCACGTTATGGTGAACGCAATGGGCAAGAAGCTTGTTGATGGCGACTATGTCGTAGATCCTACTTCGCAGAACTTTACACACACATGGTTCTATAGTAAGGAGTACACTAAGGATGCTCCGAGGTTGGAGGTTACTGCAGCTGAGCCTTATTCGCCTTGGCAGGTTAAGTATATCGTGAAGAACCCAGATTGGAGGACCAATCCAGTTGAGAAGGTTTCGTATACTGCGAACTACTCTCGTGACTTCGATATGTATATGAAGGCTAACGAGTACGACTATACCGATATGGCTATGATGAATGCCTACTACAACCTCCTCAGCGATACCGACATAGACGCTGTAAACTCGGATGAGGGTGCAGTGGTTAAGTTCGATGTTCTCGAGGATAGCGAGTTTACTGCAGTATTCATTGGTTGGAATAGCGAGGGTCGAGCAAGCAACCCTGATGACGCACAATGCCCAGGCTACGCTAAGGCTAAGTCATTGGAATTGCAGCCAGGAGAACAACTCGATATATCTAAGCTCGAGGCTTTGAAGGGTGATTGGACTGCTCACGCTACCGTAAATGTATATAGCGCAGAGACTGGCGAATATACTCAGCAGGAGAGAACTTGGAAGGTTACTATCGGCGATTTGACTTGCCCTGAGACTCTTACTGAGGATATCTACGACCTCTTTGCAGCGGGTCAAGTGAGCAGGGAGGCTGCCGATGCTTACTTTGCAGAGTTCAAGGCTCAGCAGACTAAGTTCAATGAGAGTGTACGTCAACAGAACCGTGTACTCTGTCAGGGTTGGACTGTAGATGATGAGCGCGAGATGAGTACAGCATCACCTTGGGATCTCTTCACTATGAAAGATTACAACGCTTCGGAGGTTAAGTTCCTCTATCACGATTTCGGACCAAAGTGGTTCTTGGAGATAAATAAGGATGGTCAGATCTTTATCCCAGTAAACTACTATCGCGTTTCGCCATTGACAGTTTGGTTTAATGGTATGGACCACTACCTCTGCTATGCAAACTACGAGCAGAAGGCTGCAATCCTTGTTGGCCAAGAGCATCCTGAAAGTGTTGAGGAGGTAGGTATCAAGGTGAATGTTAATGAAGATGGTAGCCTCGAGTTGATCCCTATGGTAGCTCAATTCTATAGTGTGGACGAAACAACTGGCGAGCCGGTTAAGGATGCGAATGGAAATGTAATTTTCAATGATGTTTGGTGCTATCCAAATGTTCTTACTGAGTCGGCTCAGTCAAGCACAGGTATCGCATTCTACAACTCACACGTGGTGTCGTCTGTTACCTTGACAAAGGGCTGGAATGGTTCAGCCACCGAGTTGCCATCTGTAACTCCTGCTAAGATGTCGGTACAGGGCCTCGCAACTCGCAACCGCGGCGTTGTTCCTGCTAATGTCGACTACACTGCTCCAGCGAGCCCATACGCTCCAACTGCATTTATGCCTAAGGAGGCAAATGTAATGCCTAAGGTTCGTAATGGCAAGATGGTGACACCTGAGCAGACTCGCAAGGGTATGTCGAAGTTGATGCAGAAGTACAACTTGGTACTTAACAAGTAGTAGCAATACATATTCACACAAGGAGCCGACCTTAAGGGTAGGCTCCTTCGTGTGGTTTTAATGGGAAATTTGGGCGATAGAGTTATAAAGCCCTAAAAATAAAAGAATTATGAAAAAGATTTTGAGCCTCTTGTGCTTGGTTTTGGTGGCTGCAACTGTTTCGGCACAGCAGCTTCCCGATGTAAAAGTTGAGAATGCACAGGGCAAAATTGTATCGGTGCGCGAGCTTTCGAATGGTAAACCAATGATAATCTCCTATTGGTCTATTGCTTGTAAGCCTTGTATTCAGGAGTTGAATGCAATCAACGATGCTTTGGCTGATTGGCGTACCGAGGCAGAGTTCGAGGTTGTGGCAGTGTCGGTAGATGATGCTCGCTTGAAGGCTTCGGCAAAGGCTATCGCAAATTCGCGTGGCTGGGAGTTTATCTGCGTATATGATGAGAATCAGGACCTCAAGCGTGCGATGAATGTATCGCTCACACCGCAGTCGTTTGTGGTTGATGGCCAGGGTAACATCATCTTCTCGCACTCGGGTTACACCCCAGGTAGCGAGCAGTTGTTGTTCGACAAGATTGTAGAGCTGAAGAAGGGTCAGAAAAAGAAGAAGTAAACAATGAAACGATTAACTCTCACTCTTGCAACTCTTTTTGCCTTTGTAACATCGGTTTCGGCACAGCAGGTACTTGGCAATGGTCAGGTGTCGGGTAGCTTGGAGTCTAACTCTGTCTACTACACTCCCGACAAGAAGATCTATAACGAGGATAATGCTCGCCCCGAGGACCACTTCGGCTCGAATAACTATCTCAAGGTAGATTACTCGAATGGTCGCTTCTCGGCAGGTATTCAGATGAATGCCTACTTGCCTGTACTCGTAGGATACAACGATTTGGCAGATGGCTACAAGTTCTACCTTGCAACAAAGTATGTGCAGTGGCGCGACAAGAACTTCGAGGTTTTGGTCGGCGATATTTACGACCAGTACGGAAATGGTCTTATCTTCCGCTCGTACGAGGATCGTCAGCTCGGCTTCAACAACTCGGTCGAGGGTGTGCGTGCTGGCTACAACTTTGGTCGCTATGTGACTTTGAAAGGTATGTATGGTCGTCCACGACTCTATACCGACTACTCTAATAGCTGGGTGCGTGGAGCCGATTTGTCGGTGTCGTTGGCGGATATTATGAATGTATCGGCTATCACATTCTCCCTCGAGGGCTCGTATGTAAACCGCTTCCAAAATCTCAAACAGATTCCATCGGATTTAGATTGGTTTACGCAGGAGTTTATGGATGAGAACGGCATTAAGCCAAACTTGAATATGTATTCGGGACGCCTGAACTTTGGTTGGAATGGTCTGTCACTTCGTGGTGAGTATGTCCACAAGAGCTCAGATGTCTACAACGATTCGTTTGCGACCAAGAAGGGCTGGGCTGCACTCGGAGAGGTGGGCTACAACTACAAGACCTTCAGCGTTATGGGTACTTTCCGCGCATTGCGATATATGGGCACCCAAATCGACATATTTGGCTCGGGTACAGGTAATGCAATCAACTACCTCCCTGCATTGACACGTCAATATACCTATATGTTGGCAAATATCAATCCATACATTGTAAAGCCAGTTGGAGAGATTGGTGGACAGGTGGATGTGGGATACTCGTATCGCAGCAAGTCGAATCGTTATCGTTATTGGAATTTCCACGCCAACTTCTCGACCTTCTACTCGTTCGAGGAGGAGATGGTGGATACCAAGCGACAGCTCTATTGGCGCGATATAAATGTGGATATCGAGCGTCAGTGGAACAAGAAGTGGAAGACGTTGTTGTTCTATTCCTATCAGGATAATATGGAGCACCAGGCTCACGTATTTGTGGGCGATGTAACCCATAAGTTCAATCGCAAGATGGCACTTCGCTTCGAGTTGCAGTACCTCCTCTCGGGAGATAAAAGAGAAGAGTGGGACGGCGAGTATAGCTTTGGTGATTGGGTTGCAGGACTCGTTGAGTTCAGCCTTGCGCCACACTGGAGCTTCTATGTGCAGGATATGTACAACCTCGGCTACAGCAAGACTCACTACTACAACGGAGGTTTCAGTTACACCTACAACCGTACTCGTGTGCAGTTGGGTTACGGTCGTAACCGCGCCGGATATATCTGCTCGGGTGGAGCGTGCCGTTACTCGCCTGCATATACAGGTGTGAATCTTGTATTGACTTCGTCATTCTAATTGAGGAAATATTCAATTTATAAAAGATAAAAAATTATGAAAACATTAAAAACTTTAGCATTTGTTTGCCTTAGCGCACTCCTCTTCGTAGGCTGTAGTGCCGATTCGGAGGGCAGCTACAATGACGGTACAAAGGGACTCCTTTTGAGAGCCGATAAGTACGAGATTTACGATGATGGAAAGGATAAGGTTACATTCTACGTAACTCTTGATGGTGAGCGTTTGACCGATGGTTACGTTATCTATGATAAGAACGATAATCCACTCTCGGGAGATACATTTAGCTCAACCCAGATGGGTGAGTATGAATTTTGGGCTGAGTATGGTGCAGCTCAGACCGATGGATATACCTATGTTTCGGTTCTTGCAGTTCCACCTACAGCACCTGAAAATGCACCTGTAGATAGCAACCCTTCTGCCACCAACTTCAAGCGCAATGTAATGCTTCTTCAGTTCACCGGAACAGGTTGCGGCTACTGCCCAGGCGTAGTAACAGGTATACACCAGGCTCGCGAGTTGGCCGACTGGGAGAATCGCGATAACTTCTTGGTTGCTGCAGCTCACATCGGAAGTTATGCTGGTAATGACCCTGCAAAATTGGAGGAGGGTAAGATTATCGATGATGTTTATGCCGTTACCGGTTACCCTGACCTTGTTGTGGATTTGAAGAAGGGTACAAGAAATGTATATGGAAATAAAGAGTATATTAAGTCGCAGGTTGACAAGGCTATGAAGCGTGTTGATACCAAGGGCGGTATTGCAGTAAATGCGGCTTATCACCCCGACAAGCAGTATGTAGTATTAAGAGCTTGGGTTAAGGCTGCTGCAACCGATTCATTCCGCGTTGGTGCGTGGTTGTTGCAGGATAAGATAAAGGCAACCCAGACTCTTGCTTCTGATGTTAATAAAGATGACAGAATCAACTACAACGAGCACAACAACTGCATCCGTGCTTTCCGTAGTCAGAAGAGCAAGAATTCGGAGGATTTCACAGGTCTCGACCTTGGCACTATCTCGGCAGGTGAGACTAAGTCGATGGAGTTTAATTTCCCAGTAAAGATGAAGAAGTGGAAGCTTAAAGATGAAACTGAGGCTGCAGAGAACCTTCGTCTTCTCGTCTTCATCTCTACAAAGGAGAGCGATGGTAGTTGGTGTGTAAACAACGTTATTGAAGCACCAGTCAATGGCGAGGTTAGCTTCCAGTACGAGTAAATATAGTTATACACAACATTACAAATTGAGGGCGTCCAAGTTTGTTGGACGCCCTCTTTATTGGATTATCTACGATTGTTATAATCTTAGAAGATGATTGTCGCCAAGAGCTTTATGCCGTTGTTGAAATAACGATTATTCTTGAATGTGTAGTGTGTGCGCTGCTCCAATGAGTATGCTACCTGGAAGTGGAAATACTTGATTGGCTCGTAACCCACGCAGACCGAATAACGTGTATCAATGAGCGCATTTGCGGTGTCACGCTTGGTGTAGTCGAAGCAGTTGCGGCAGAAGTAGTCAACCATACCTCCAGCCCAAATGCGACCTGCATTCTGCGGTAACGTGAACTTGTAACCACCGGCAAGGTAAGCACCCTCCGATACGAGCTTTCCGGTTGTTCCTGCGATATACTCTCCGCGAGCAAATAGACCATCGCCATCGTACTTGAAGCCTACGCCCCAGCGGTGTGTGGTTACATACTCAGGATCGCCATACCAGCCATACTTGCCCTTGTTCTGACTCTCCGAGAAGAACTCTTCAAGGTCCGCCTCGCCCCACTGATAGTAGGTTGCCAACGATAGTTTTGCCGATGGCTTGATGGTGAGTACACCATATATATCCTTGCTCTTGTTGTTATCCTTGAGGTTGAGACCATTACCATACAAAACACCCACGTTGTAGTTGATAATGCTATAACCCTCGCGGTGGAGAAATCCTCCGATGAACTGGAATCCCATATCGCGGGCTGTAACATTCAAGCCTGCTACATCGTTAGAGCCCATCTTTGCGAGGTTGCAAACGGCATACGAGTAGTCGATAAACTCATACTTCGATGGCGAGATACTTGCCTCGAATGTAAATGGATTCTTGTACTGACCAAACTGAATACCAAACTCCTTAAATGGTCGGTAGCGTACCCACATATCGAGGATGGGATTTGGGTTTGAAGTGTTCTTGATGCGGGCGAGGTCGAAGTAGAAACGGTAGTCGAGCTTCGCACCATTCTTACCCTTGTACAAATCACCAGTGATAGACATACGCGCACGACGAATATAGAAGGTCGAGACATCGGTAAGATCCTTGCTTGTCTTGTCATTTACCCACTCGTACTGTCCTTGCACAAAGCTGGTGATTTTGAAATACTGATGGAACTTCTCTAATGTTGCGGTGCGCTTCTCGAGCTTTGCAACCTGCGCATCCAACGACTCATTCTTGGCAACCTCCTGCGCCGAAAGCGTAAGAGAGCCAAAGAGCAATGCTGTGAAAATAAATAGTTTTCTCATATAGTAATTCTTAATTCAATTAGCGAACATTGTTTGCACTCTTCCACTCCTTGAGGTAGTCGATGCAGAAAGCTCCCTTCTGCGCCTTGTACTTCTCGAGATTGGAGCCCGAGTGCCAAGTGGTGTAGCCACCTATCAAGCCTGCATCGTACAGACCGCGAATCTCCTTCTCGACATCCTCAGCATCGTAGCGCAAGCCGTTTCTATCCACGTGGCGCATTACGGGGTAGGCCTGAATCCAAGTACGTACTGCTGCAGGTGTAGGTGTTACCGCTTGACGCTGCTGCACACGCTCACCCCACGCTTTCAGAATCTCGTATGGGTGGTTCCAAGGCTTTTTGATGCCGTAGTAGCCATTCGAGAAGTGGTCGGGATAAGGCATACCGCAGATAGCATCGCAGATGTTTGAGATTGCTGGCCAATACTGTCCATAAGCGGTTGTGTAGCCAGGGTTTGCAGCCTCGCCAAAGACATCCACCGAAACATACGCACCCTCGGCGTGAATCTCGTCACAAGCGTACTGCACAAATCGCTGAATAGCCTGCACCTTCGATTCGTTGTACTTATTGTGGTAGTTAATCAACTTCTCCACCTTGGTCATTCGGTCTGGGAAGCGAACATAGTCGAAGTTAATCTCGTTGAAGCCGAATTTGCGTACAGCCTCCTTTGCCAACTCCACATTGAACTGCCAAACCTTGCGATTGTATGGGCTTGGCCAATAGGCCTTGTTGTGCTTGAATGGCTTGCCAGTTGCCAACTCGGTGATTGCCACCTCGGGGTAATCCTTCACAAGGTGCGAGTCCTTGAAACAGGTGATACGACCTACAACATAGAAACCCTCCTCGTGGAGTCGCTTTACGGCGTTCTTGTACATCTCCTCCTTGTTCTTACCTGCGTAGCGGTGGTTCGTTGGCGAGTATTTAGCCATAGCCTCCGCCTTGTAGCCAGGACACTCGTTATCCTTGATGTCGATAACAAAGGTGTTTATCTTGGTCTGCTTCGCAAAGTCGATATACTTCTCGATATTGCCGATTACGGCAGGCGAGATGTTGAGGTAGAGCGAATAGCACGCCTCAGGCATCTTGTTGTTAGTGAACGATACACGCACGGTAGGGTAGAAGTCGCAGCCGATGGCCTCGCCACCTCCAAATGGATTCTTTATAGCCTTGTGAGCCTTATCGTATTGCTCCGCCTTGTAGCGCTTTGATGCCTCCTCCTTGTCGAACACAAGGTATTTGCCGTAGATATAGCCCTCTTTCTCACCCTGCTTTACCTTGTAGCGATTTGCCTTTCCATCACTCCTCAACGAGTCGAAATCTACAATTACAAGCTCCTCGCCCTTCTTTGCCAAGCCACCAACAAGCGATGTCTCGCAGTCGGTGATGATAGATGCAGGAGTGCGTACCCACATACTCTTCTCTTGAGCGACCTCCTTGGCTGTGGCAACCAACGACTGCTCCTTGGCGTAGAAGTATTGCTTGCGAGTAATCTCGATAGGGTAGTAGCGTTGCTTCTCTATCTTGATGCCCTTGCCGTAGTTGGCTCTCACCTTACGACCGCGTAGTATATCCTGGGCTTTGGAGATGTTTCCATCCTCATCGATAGAGAATAGCTCCACCTCGGCTGTTGCCGAAGCGAGATAACGCTCCTCGATAATATCCTTGCTACCGCACGAAATAGCCACTAATGCTACTAAAACAAGAGGAAAAAATATCTTTTTCATATAAAATCTATTTGCTTCTCGTAATGATGGTGCAAAGATAGACAAAAAATGCGTAAAAAAAGGAATTATCCGTTTTTTAGTATATATTAATTCGGATAATTCCATATAGTATCGAATCTTCTATTTCGCTAATCGAATAGGGTAGGTTCTGGCGTCACCTCGTAGTGGTGCAATCCCGTATGTCGCCAATCTTTCACCTTCATATCCCAGCCCATCTGACGCAGATGGGTGTGGCGTGCTTGCCAGCACGGATACGCGAGTTCGATGCGTGACCAAAAACATTCAACTAAGGAATGAGCGTAATACCCAAGTCCTCGGCTATAGCCTTCAAGCGCTTAATCTCTTTGTGAGTCATCTTGCCATCGTCCCAGCCAAACCAAGGTACACTCTTGCTCTGGAAAGTACCAAAAACGAAAAAAGTTTTGAAAACTTTCGTCTCTCGTCTTTTTTTTATATCTTTGCCAAACCAAGTGCGAGAAGTGTAGTCTCGTATAGATGTAAGGCTCTGTAGTTCAACGGATAGAACACAGGTTTCCTAAACCTGCGATATGGGTTCGATTCCCATCGGGGCTACCAAAATAGGAGAGGAAATTCCCTCTCCTATTTTGGTAGCAGTATGTTACCCGCCCCTTAAATTTCCCTCCTAGGAGGTCTATTTGTGTAGTTCTTTGTAGACTCCTTTATGCGTGGATTTTAGCTACGCGCTTTTCGTGGCGACCACCCTCAAACTCGGTGTTGAGCCACTCTTCGAGAATGGCGAGAGCCTCCTCGTTCGAGATGAAGCGTGCGGGTAGTACAAGGACATTGCTGTCGTTGTGCTGACGGGTGAGGTGTGCAATCTCGGGTAGCCAGCAGAGCGAAGCTCGCACCTTGGCGTGTTTGTTCAATGTGATGGCCATACCCTCGCCCGAGCCACAGATACCGATGGCGCGTGGAAACTCGCCAGCCTCGAGGGCATTTGCCATAGGGTGGGCGAAATCGGGGTAGTCACAACTCTCCTCCGAGTGGCAACCAAAATCGAAGACCTCGAAACCTTTAGCCGAGAGGTATCCGGTCAGAAACTCTTTCAAATCGTAGCCTGCGTGGTCGCAAGCAATACCAATCTTATTCATAAATGCTATAATTATATTGTTCTACTCGTTACTACTACAAATATAGTGAAAAAGCGTTAAGGGTGTATCAACTTTTGCAATAAATAGTTCCACTATCTGCATAATTTATCGATAAATCCCTATTTGCAGATAAGAGCCAAACGCTTGTTGAGGTAGTTGCGAACATCCTCCCACTTGTAGAATGGTCCCTCGACGCTCTTTATCGGAAGAGTGATGTCATTCTCGTTCTCGAGGAATCGCACCAATACATCGCTGCACTTCTTGCTACGGTAGAGTACCATCTGCAAGTTCGACGCCATAGTCACCATCTTGTACGATGACCACTGCTCGTTCAATTTATCCACATCCGAGATGTCGAGTCCGCTTGGGTACTCGTTGCAGTTCAATACAGCGAGCAGACCGAGTAGGTAGTAGTCGTGACCGAAACGGAGGTTTGCTACGGCACTATTCTTCCCCTCGATAGCCTGGTCGGCATACGAGATAAAGTCGTTTACGGTCACCTGCATAGGGGTATAACGCTTGTAACCATTCTCTACCGATGTGGTAGCATAGCGACAGTACCAACGGTAGTTCTCGTAGAGGTAGATTGAGTGACGCTCATCTGCCGAGAATACCGAGTCGATAAAGCTACGGTCGTGCCAACCGAGGTTCTGCACCGCATCAAGGCGCTTATAGAGGTCGATCATGATAGATGACATACTGCGGTTATACTTCTTGCACAAAGGCTCGATATTGGTGAATACGAGGTTGCAGCTGTGGCTAAAATCGCGCTTTGCAGCCCACGCCGAAAGGCGTAACCACCACTCCTCAGTACTATTTATCACTCTGCTTGTATAGCGAGGATCTTTGAGGAATGGCATAGATGGGCGTACTACGCTTTTGTGCTGAATAGCTGCGTCCATATGGGTTTCGAGCATTGGCTCACACTCTTTGAGTGACTCGTTGAAGGCTGCCATCGACAATACGCAACGAGTGTAGTCCGAAGAGCGCGAATCGATAATTGCTCCACGGTAGAATACCGGCTTGAAGCGGTGGTACATACGGCGAGCAACCCCTTTGTGCTGTTCGAAGCCTACACGCGTGAGATCGCCATAGCGGTCGTGGTGAGCCTCGCTAATTTTGATCATCAAAGCCTTCAACTCCTTGCCCTTAGGGGTGAGGATATTCATAGAGTCTGCACTCTCCAATATCTCTACAAGGCTGAGTACATACCAGTCGTGAGCCTCGTGGCGAGAGCCGTGACGACCGTAGTGCGAGATGTAGAAAGGTTTGTAGCCCTTTGGAGCCTCGGCAATAGGCTTAAAGAAGTATGGTCCCGAATAGACCGAGAGGGTAGTGTTTGCAAGGTGAGGATGTGCATCAATATCCTTGCGTGATTCGCCCTGAGCCATTGCGGTCAGCACGAAGGCAACTGCCATCAAAATTGATAAAATTCTCTTCATAATTTCTATTAGTTTTGTGTTTTGTTTAATATACATCTCTTGTTGCACCCCTTGCATGCCGATTTGGGGCATACAATAAGTCTTACGAACCATACTATGGTTGCAACTATTGCTGCTGCGATAACTCCCCAAGCCAAAACCTCGTGCCACACCATATTCTGCTACATAAATAGTTGTACAATATGGTGCACGACAAAGGCGCATAACCACGCCACTGCGGTGTTGTAGATGGCAGATGCCGCAGCCCATTTCCAACCGCTCTCCGCGCCTATTGTGGCGATGGTCGCCACGCAAGGGAGATAGAGTAACGTGAATACCAACAATGCCGCTGCCGAAGCGGTAGTAAAGTCGCCACTCTCTGCCAACTGCGTTTTCAGTATCGTAGGGTTATTTTCGTTCTCATTGCCGTTGCCGTCCTCGTTGTAGAGCACACCGAGTGTACTTACCATAAGCTCCTTGGCTGCAACTCCCGACATAAGCGATACACTCGCCTTCCAATTAAGCCCGAGTGGCTCGAATGCTGGCTCGCAGAGGTGTCCTATGCGGCCAATATAGGAGTGTTCGTAGTGAGTTGCAGAACTCTCTCCCTCCTGTTGGCGTGGGAAATAGCTGAGCACCCAAACAACAATCGAAGCAACCAAAATTACACCGCCAACATTGCGTAGGTACTGCGCGCAGCGCTGCCACATATGCGATATCGTAGCCTTGAGAGTCGGAATGCGGTAGGGTGGTAGCTCCATTACAAACGGAGTCTCGTCCTCCTTGAATAGGAGTTTGCGCATCAGTAGTGCTGTAATCATCGCTACGGCAATGCCGAGTAGATATATACCGAGCATAACCACGGCGGAGCACTCCGAGAAGAATGTTCCAATGAGGATAATGTAGATTGGCAGACGCGCACTACACGACATAAACGGAATGATAAACGCTGTGATGAGTCGGCTGCTGCGGCTCTCGATAATGCGTGTAGACATCACCGCCTGAACGTTGCAACCAAAACCCATAATGAGTGGTATGAACGACTTGCCGTGCAATCCAATCTTGTGCATAAACTTATCCATAATGAACGATGCGCGCGCCAAATAACCCGAGTCCTCCATAAAAGAGATGAAGAGGTAGAGGATGATGATATTCGGGAGGAAGATTATGACACTACCCACTCCCCCTATGATACCTCCGCAAATCATATCCTTGAGAATGCCATTTGGTAGTAACTGCTCAAAGACTCCTCCGATATAGGCTATGCCCTGCTCGATCCACTCCTGCGGATAGGCTCCCAAGCGGAAGGTGCAGTAGAACATCAGCCACATAATCACCAAGAATATCGGATAGCCTATGATACGATGTGTCAGTATGGCATCTATGGCGTTGGTGAGGTTTTCGAGTCGCTCCTCGCCTTTGTTGAATGTTTCGCGCAAGGCTCCCATAACAAAACCGCGTTTTTGGTTTGCCATAGTGGTCTGAATATCCTCGTCTGTGCCGAGGTCGTATCTGAGGTGCTCTCGCTCCCTCTCGCAGATGCGTTGCCACTCCGAAAAGTGCGGGCACGAGGCGAGCATTTGCAGAATCTCGTCATCGCCCTCGAGCATCTTCAATGCGAAGTAGCGCGGTGGGAATATTGTGGGTAGCTCTTCGCGATGAGCCTTCATTTCCTTGTGTAGTGTTGCCAAACTCTCCTCGACAATACCCTGATTGATATGGATATGGCGAACTCTATTGTCGCGCTCCTCGTAGACATCGATTACCGCATCGAGCAACTTCTCAACACCCTTGCCATTATGTCCCTCAACTGGAATAATCGGTACACCCATCATCTTGCCGAGTAGTTCGTGGTCGAGTGTTGCACCATTGCGATTCAGCTCATCGAACATACTAAGAGCCACCACCATACGCCTACTCATATCGATAAGTTCGGTTGTGAGGTAGAGGTTGCGTTCGAGATTTGACGAGCAGACAACATTCAGTATGACATCGGGATTGTTCGATACGATATGTCGGCGAACAAACAACTCCTCGGGGGTATTTGCCGAAAAGGCATTTGTGCCTGGGAGGTCGGTAATCTCTATCTTGTAACCCTTGTAGCCGAAACTCGCACTCGAGGCATCGATAGTTACTCCACTATAGTTGCCCGTATGCTCGTGCTCACCCGTAATGTGGTTGTAGAGCGAGGTCTTACCACTATTAGGGGTGCCCACAATGGCTATCTTGATATGTTTCTTACTACTATTCGCTAACATATACTCCGCAAATATACAAAACATAATCGAGACTTAAATCTATTTTGTAATTTTTCTACTTTTTCTTATCTTTGCACAAACGAACATTTTAGCAATTACGATTATGGAGATTAAAAGCACATTTGACCACATGAACATAAATGTTACCGACCTCGAGCGTAGTATGGCTTTCTACGAGAAGGCTCTCGGCTTGAAGGAGGTAAAGCGTAAGGAGGCTTCGGACAGCTCGTTCGTCCTCGTCTACTTGGGTGACGATAGTGGCCACTTCTTCTTGGAACTCACTTGGTTGCGTGATAAAGAGGGGGCATACGAGTTGGGCGATAACGAGACTCACCTTTGCTTGCGAGTAGAGGGCGATTACGATGCTATCCGCGAGTATCATCGCGAGATGGGTTGCATCTGCTACGAGAACCACAAGATGGGCTTGTATTTTATCAACGACCCTGACGATTATTGGATTGAGGTATTGCCTAAGAAGTACTAAAAGATGGATAGAGAGATAGCTTTAGCGATAGAGGTACTGCGTAAGGGCGGTATAATCCTCTATCCTACCGATACCGTTTGGGGTATTGGTTGCGATGCCACAAACGAGGAGGCTGTGGCGAAGATCTATGCTTTGAAGCGTAGTGAGGATAAGCACGCAATGCTTGTTCTGTGCCGCGATGCCGATATGGTGGTGCGATATGTCGATAAGGCTCCAGGTATCGCCTTCGAGGTTATGGAGATGGCGACCAAGCCATTGACTTTGATTCTGCCAGGTGCTACGGGATTGGCAAAGAACCTTATCCCCGAGGCAAAGACTTTGGGCGTGCGTGTTCCAAACCACGAGTTCTGCCAGAAGTTGCTCTACAAGTTTGGTCGTCCGATAGTTTCGACCTCGGCGAATATCTCGGGAGAACCAACTCCAAAGAGCGTACGTGATATCGAGAAGGAGATTATCGAGGGGGTAGACTTTATGGTAAACCCTCGTTTCCAGGGACGACCTACGGGACAGCCAAGTTCGATTATCGCCTTTGGTGAGGATAACCAGTTTAAGATTATTCGCGAGTAATCAAATTCCCGCGAGGCGTGTAGAGCATAACACACAACATACCTACAAATATTAGTACCGCACCGACAATGTTGGTGCGGTCTATTATTGCCTGCCCTCGAAGTGTTGCCAAAACGGTTGCTACGATGGGTTGTATGTAACGATATATGGCATTGTGTGTGGCGGTAAGATGTTCGGAGCCAGCGTATAGGAGGTAGAAAGGTAGTGTCGATCCGAAGATTAGAATGTAGCCTATCTCGAGTAGTTCCGAGCCTGTGAAGTCGAGTCTACAGATGGCTGGCAACTCCTTGATAATGAGTGGTAGGGCTACAATTGCTCCAATAAGATAGTACCACCCCATAACCACTATTGTACCTTGTCGGCGTAGTATGGGTGATGCAAGAACGGTGTTTGTGGCTATGGCGACTACGGCGCATAGAATAAGGGCATTACCGTACCCTTCGACTCCATCGGTGACCAATATCCTACCTCGGTCGATTAGAAGTACGGCTATACCCGACAATGCCACTATCATACCTATTCTCTCCCCTCGTGTAGCCTTGCGCGATTGGGCTATAATCGAAGTTAAGAGGGTGAAGATTGGTCCTATGGTCGAGATTGTCGAGGCATCGATAGGGTTGGTATGTGATACACCATTCAGCAATAGGTACCACCACCCAAAAACAACGAGTAGAGCGATGATGAATATCGAGCCGAAATCGTTGAGGGTGAGTCGTAGAAAGTTGCGATGAGCGATAGCTGCGGGGGTAAATATTAGGAACGAAAATAGTAGCTGTATCACAAATAGTTGTGATGGCGCTACAACTCCGTGCAACAGGGAGAAGTAGACCGAGAATGATACTCCGAATAGGAGATTAGAGAGTATGAGTTCGATATGGTAGCGCAGAGTTCGCATAGTACCTTATACTCCACAATCTTCAAGCCAAAAAAAAAGAGGGGTTGCCTGACACGAAAGTCGGACAACCCCTCTGCTTATTGTGTTATCGGATTACTTCAAAGCCTTCAACTGCTCCTCGATAGCAGCAATCTTGGCCTCGGCAACACGCTTCTTGTTCTGCTCGTTTTCAACGACCTGAGCAGGAGCTGACGATACGAAACGCTCGTTCGAGAGCTTCTTCATTACGATTGCGAGGAAGCCCTGCTGGTATGCCAAATCCTTCTCCAACTTAGCAATCTCTGCCT
>JAZOWM010000055.1:0-14429 GCA_045659225.1 Alistipes sp. | reverse complement strand
GAATGTATAGATTATCGGGACTATTTGTCGGCGGAGCAGTGCCGTATGTACGGTATCGGTGCCGATAAAATTTATGTTGCCCGACGACCATAGATACTGTCGAGTGAGGAGTTTGAAAATTGAGACTATGGAGAGAGAAACGACCATATTAAGTGAGGAGTTGGCGGCGAGATACAGCCGTCTGATAGATTTTGTTCGCAAAAACTATTCGCAGCAGACCGTGCAGAGTACGGAGGCGGCGATATGCTATGCGGCACGCTATGCGGAGGACGAAGTGCGTTACGACGGAACTCCGATGTTGGACCACTCGGTGGAGGTTGCCCGCATTGCGACGGCAGAGATAGGTCTGGGCCGCAACTCGACGGTGGCTGCAATCATTCACGATGCGGTACGTCGTACGGTGCAGCGTAACGACGAGGCGATGCTGACGAAGCAGTTGGCCGATATTGAGCAACTGTTTGGTCGTGAGGTTGTCGGCATTACCATCGGCTTGGCAAACATCTCGGAGTTGAAGCTCAATACCCACTCCGACCAAGCATCGGACTTCCGTGATATGATTGTATCGTACTCGGAGGACCCCCGTGTGATATTGATAAAACTCGCCGACCGCCTCGAAGTGATGCGTTCGATTGCGATGTTCCCCGAGGCGAAGCGACTCAAGAAGTCGTGGGAGAGCCTCAACCTCTATGCGCAGATTGCCCACAAACTCGGTTTGTACAACATCAAGAGCGAGTTGGAGGATCTCTCGCTCGCGCAGCTCGAACCAGCCGACCACAAACACATCACCGACAAGTTGCGCGAGGGTGAAAAGGAGCGCTTGGACTTCATCGAGCGATTCGTAGAGCCTATCCGCAAGGGTTTGGATGCGGCAGGCATAAAGTACCATATCAAGAGTCGAACAAAGTCGATCTACTCCATCTGGAACAAGATGCGCAAGCAGAAGGTGCCTTTCGAGGGGGTCTACGACATCTTCGCCATTCGTATCATCATCGACTGCCCTCAGCCGATGGAGAAGGCGCAGTGTTGGTTGGCATACTCCATCGTGAGCGACTTCTACACACCAAATACCGACCGTATGCGCGACTGGATTTCGATTCCGAAGTCGAATGGCTACGAATCGTTGCACACTACCGTAGCAGCGGGTGATGGCAAGTGGGTGGAGATTCAAATCCGTACCGAGCGTATGGACAACGTTGCCGAGTTGGGTATCGCAGCGCACTGGCGCTACAAGGGCGTTAATCAGGGTGCGCAGACGAGCGAAAAGTGGCTACAGCGTCTCCGTGAGTTGATGAGCGAAACCAAGGAGGATATTGCCGAGCGATTCGATGCAAAGCCTGCTTCGGGTGAGATTTTCGTCTACACACCGAATGGAGATATTCGCAAATTGCCCGAGGGGGCTACCGTTTTGGACTTTGCATTCGACATCCACTCCAACTTGGGCTGTACCTGCTCGGGAGGAAAGGTGAATGGTCGTGCAGTGCCTATCCGCGAACAGCTGCAGAATGGCGATATTGTCGAAATTCTTACGCAGAAAAATCAACTTCCGAAGTCCGACTGGTTGAACTTTGTGGTCACCGCGAAGGCGAAGAGTAAGATTAAATCGGTAATCCGCGAGGAGCAAGCCAAGAATGCAAACCTTGGTCGCGAAGAGTTGGAGCGCAAGCTCAAGAATTGGAAGATGACCAAGAATATTGACGAAGTGGTGGCATACCTATGTAAATATTATAAGCAACGCACAGGCACTGCCCTCTACGAGTTGATTGCCGAGGAGAAGATCGACTTGGCTGTCGTAAAGGAGATTTTGACAAAGTGGCTCTCGGGTGAGGCTGATGAGGAGCGCCGCGCTGCGGAGGCGGAGGCAGAGGCTCGCCGCCGAGCTACCACGGCACAAACGCAGTCGAAGCAATCGAGCGATGCACTCGTTATTGACGAGAGCATCAACAACATTGTCTACAAACTCGCCAAGTGTTGCAATCCTATCAAGGGTGACGACATCTTCGGCTTTGTGACCATCAGTGCTGGTATCACCATCCACCGCACCGACTGCCCTAATGCCAAGCGTATGCGCGAGCAGTACCCATACCGCATTATGGAGGCGAAGTGGCGCGAGAGTGCACAGGGTGCATTCCGAGTGACTATTGCAATCACTGCCAACGACTCGGCAGGATTGGTAAATCAGATTACCGAGGTTGTAAGCCGCGATATGAAGTTGAATATCCGCTCCATCAATATCAACTCGCGAGGTGATGGCACGGGTGTCGGAACTATCAGTGTGGAGGTACCTTCGGTGAATGTTGTCGACACCTTGATTCACGCCATAATGCGTATCAAAGGGGTGCAACGAGCCTACCGCGTAAAAAATTAACACAAAAGAGAGGGTGTCCGACTATTCGTTGGACACCCTTTGGTTATCAAGAATTTGTATAACAAGAGCTATTTTGAAGCTGCTCGCAGTCCGTAAAAGCGGAGCATACTTGAGTGTATGTGAGCATTTTACGGCAAGGCAGATACCAAAAGAGCCTTGTTAGACAGATTCTTTAGTTCAACTTTTGCGAAAAACTCATATCTCTCATCGGCTGTTGCAACTCTATGCGCCCAACATTTGTTTCGTAGCGAGCTACATTATCTTGCAATGACATCAATAGACGCTTGGCGTGCTCGGGGGTGAGAATGATGCGGCTCTTGACCTTCGCCTTAGGCAGACCTGGCAAAATCGCTGCAAAGTCGAGTATAAACTCCGAAGTCGAATGCGATATGATAGCCAAGTTGGAGTAGTGTCCCTGTGCCACTTCGGCATCGAGCTCAATATCTATTCCGTGTTGTTTGTTATCGTTCATTGTCAAATATATTTTGTTTGATACTACAAAATTATGCAAATATCTCGCACCAATCGCCCAAATATGCGATAAGTTATCAACAATAAAGTGACAAGTAACGACTCCCCATAGCCTTTTCGTCTACAATATCACACTTAGAGTGTAAGGCTCTCCTCCCGATGCAAACGAGAAGGTGTATTTACCACTCTCGCACATAGACATATCTATCTCGGTAGAGGTAAATGATGGCACTGCGCCACTATGTACATCGCCACCCTCAGCTCTCTTTACACTATACTGAATTGCATTTTCGGAGGTAAATGTGAATGTCTTACTCTCCTTGTTGTAGGACAGCTGCAGCATCTTTGCCACCTCAGCAGGTGTTGCCTTCAGGATAACCTCATCGTGGGATGTCTCACTATTAGGATCTCTAAATACTCGCTCCCAATTATCAGTATTCTCACTCATGTAGAATACTCGCAAGCGATCTCCCAACTCTATCTCCTCATTGATAGTTAGTTTCCAGGTACCACTATTGGAAGCGGACGATGACAGATTGCTCTCGCTACGATCCTTCTCCCAGAGTATCTCCTTAATCTTTCCATCTTTGTCGCAGTGCGCTACACAATATTTGCCACTATATGGACCCAATCCTTGGTTTGTAATCCTAAATGGCATAGAGAATTGCTGGCCAACCTTATATTCGACCTCTTTTGTGTATATTCCGCGATAGACTGCTCCACTGCTTGATGTTGCACTTGTAAGTGTCAAATAATCCCTATATGTAGAGGTGCCATCGCGGTCAGGCTCCAAGTAGAAGGCTGCCGCCTGATTCTTATAATAGGAGATATTTGGCAATAGATAGTATCCGTTGCTGTTGCCATTCCAGCCATAGTTGATGTGGAAATATCTCTTATCTGTGTAGCCATCCAATACGAAGGCGTGACCGCTTTTTTCGGAATTTCCTCTAAAAAGCATAGGTCCATAAGTCTTCATATTCTCTTGGAGCATTGTGTCCCACTCCTTCTCCGAGCGACCTGCATGATAGAGGTATAACGCACCCTTCGAGTATTTGAAGTGGTCCATCATCGCTCTTGTTGCATTCTTGGAGTTTGCACCCGAACCATCCTCGCCAAATTTCATATAACAAGCGCAAGCGAGGTCGTACAAAAGTGTTGCAACCATATCGCCCTCCGCCTTGGTGTAAGATGACGCATATTCCATCTTCAGCAGAGAGTAGTCGTAGGAGTGTCCCAACTTATTTTCGTATATCGTACGTGGATTACCATTATCGTCAGTATAGCTATACTCTGGGGTTGTTCCTTCGCCACTTAAAGGCCACTCCCAATACTTGCATATTATACCCACAGCCGTTGCTACACAACCAGATGGAGTCTTTTTGCCATTATGAGTTGGCGATTTACCATTAAATGGAGCACTCTGTCCCCACGTTGCTGTTTCGTAGGAGCAAACCACGTTACCTATACCTGTAGTAGAAGCAAAGGTCGCGGTTGTCTGAATATTATTTTCGGCTCTTGCATCGGCAATCTGCTCGCACCACGCCTGAAGTATCGCCTTCGCACCATCGGGCATATCCTGCGTATCGAATCTATTATTGAGTGAGCAGGCAAGAATTGGCTCTGCCACACTATCATCACCCGCAATCGCCACAAAGCCCTTGGTATCGACACGATTGTAGATATATACTAAAGCTTCGTCCATATCCTCGCTGTTACCAACAGCCGAACGAGTAGCGTTGTTTGGTGTAGCCGATTCGAGGTCGGAGCCAGCCCACTCCATATCCAACACAACGGCCGAAGAGCGCGTTGCGCTCGATTCAAAAAACTTCGATGCAATCTCGCGCGCCCTCTTCTCTCCAATTGGTGCGGCAAAGAGCGAGAATGTAATAAAAACAAAAGGTATAATAACTAATTTTCTCATAGCTGTAGCGATTTAGAAGTTAGAGAGGTCCAACTCGGTAATTCCCTCCAAATTTGTCATCTTCATATCTGTTGCATTACGCAAATGGAATGTGATGTCGTGATCCTGGTCACTTTCGTAGTTGTAGCGCTCAACGCTATTGAGCGACTTCGACTCTCCATTACCCAAATTGATATATCCCGAGAGTCCTCCTGTACCTAAGAAAGATGGCAACCACAAGGTCGTTCCCGAGAACTTCACACCTACCTTCTGCAACGTACCACTCGAGGTAGAGAATTTAACCATCGAGAGGACTTCGTTCTGGGTTATCTTCAAGCTTTTATTGTATTCATAAGGATAGACACTACCATCAACAAACTTGATATTGAGAGTGATACCGTTCTTCAACTCCAAAGGTCTAATTGCAAAGTAGAAGTCGGTTGGAGTATCCATCAGCTGAACACCCTCACCACAATCGAGTACGATCTTCTTCTTGCGTGCCACTTCGCGATCCCAAACAAGCTCTGCAGGGTTCTCCACCGCAAAATAGTATCGTCCTGCAATGGTGGTGGTGCCATTGTTGATCAACTCAATCTCCTTGACGATATTATCACCAGATATAGGCACTCGCAAATAGCCCAATATCGATGTGAATGTAAACTCCTTCTTATCCTTGCTGGTTGCAAAGAGCAGATTGGTAGGATCGCCTTGCTCTCCATACTTCTGCACGGAAGTTCCCTCACTCGCCGAATAGCAGCACAAACCAATATCGGGATCAACCTTAAACTCTCCGTAAGCCATAGCGTAGAACTCCTTGGAAGAGCCAGACTTTAGCGCATCATACTTGTTAGTCTCGACAAAAGTTCCATACTTTGCGGCAATATCGCCAGTGGAGGTATAGACCTTGTTGGTCTTGGGACCCACTACGGTGATAGAGTCGCCAACTGCCCAAACCCTTTGGAGGCTATGATTCGCTCCCGAAGCGTCTTTGGCAACTGCGATAGAGCAGTAGGTGCTCTCTACCGTCTTCTTGTCATTTGAAACATTCGATGCCCCATCATCGGTGGCATCGTTAGTGCACGAACAGACCATTAGTGCAACTGAAAACCAAATAAAAAGTCTTTTCATATAAAATAGTATATTACCCGTAGGAGGGAAAAATTGTGAAATCTACGTTCTTATGTAGCTCTAACCCCATATTTAGGACAAAATTAAGAAAATTTTTCTATAGATACAACATTTTTCCCAATATTAAAGCTCGAAGCACTCGAAAAAGCCTCACAGCCAAGAAAAGTAGTTAGGCACATAAAATGCAACGTGTAATTATTGGCAAATAACATCAGTTTCTAATATATTTTTAATATATTTGCAGAGTAATTTGCGTTATTGCAACCAAAGAAAAGAAATTATGTTGATTACAGTAGTAGACATACTCTTGCGAGGTCTTACCGTAGGTGTACTCTCATCTATCACGGTGGGACCAGTGGCTGTGCTATGTATCAAGCGAACGCTGAATAAGAGCCGTCACTCGGGTTTTATATCGGGACTCGGTGTGGCGTGTGCCGATACACTAATGGCAATTATAGCATTCTTCTTCTACGCCATTCTGCACTCGCAGATTGAGCAGTACAAGCACATTCTTTCGATTGTGGGTGGCATCTTTGTGGTAATCGTGGGAGTGGTCATCTTCCTACAAACACCCTCACGAAAAACCAATATTGACGGCTCGGTGCATAATACCCCGTGGCGCGATTTCGCCTCGATGTTCGGATTCACAATGGCAAACTTCGTGACCGTAATTCCCTACCTTCTCGCCTTCTTTGCGATGTTCGGAGTATCCTCGCATCAAGGCTCACACGATGTGGCATCTCTCATCTCGAGTATGCTCATCATAGGAGGATTCTTGGGCGGAGCGGTATTGTGGTGGTTCTTGCTAACGCTGCTTATCAGCCTCTTCCGCCGCAGTTTCCGTCCTCACCATATGCGCACAATTAACCGCATTGCGGGAATCATAATAGGACTCCTCGGAGTTATAACAATTCTCTCGACAGTTATTTCAACTACCCCAAATGGAAACATCTAAGAAGATTATCATTGCCCTCGATGGTTTCTCCTCGTGCGGCAAAAGCACCTTTGCAAAGAGTATCGCCAAGCGATTAGGTTACATATTCATCGACACAGGTGCAATGTATCGCGCCGTAACGCTCTATGCCCTCGAGCACGGAGCTATCCGCTCGGGCATTGTTGACGAAGATGCGGTCATTGCTCTTCTCCCCGAAATATCTATAACCTTCCGCTTCAACCCACAGCGTGAGGCGAGCGACATCTACATAAATGGCGATTTGGTCGAGGGTAAAATCCGCACCATCGAGGTTTCGAACTGCGTAAGCCCAGTGAGCGCAATAGGTGAAGTGCGCGAGAAGTTGGTTGCAATGCAGCAGGAGATGGGCAAGCGCCGAGGCGTTGTAATGGACGGACGCGATATTGGTACGGTGGTGTTCCCCAATGCCGAGTTGAAGATATTTATGACTGCCGATCCAAAGGTACGTGCCGAGCGCCGCTACGCCGAGCTCACAGCCAAGGGCGACAAGGTTTCGTTCGATGAGATATTGGAGAATGTAGTATCGCGCGACCAGGCCGATATGACGCGTGCCATCTCGCCATTGCAAAAGGCTGAGGATGCCATCGTTCTCGATAATAGCTATATGACTATCCCTGAGCAGATGGAGTGGTTTGATAAAGAGTTTGCACGAGTGCAGAACTCTTTATAATTGAGAATTAAGAATTGAGAATTGAGATAGACATAAATTCGGGCTTTTGCTTTGGAGTTGTTAGGGCAATTAACGAGGCGGAGCAAGCTTTGCAGAGTGGCAGAGTGGCTTCGCTGGGCGATATTGTACATAACCGGATGGAGGTGCAACGACTCGAAGCTTTGGGTTTGCAGACAATCTCTCACGAGGATATCCCAACTCTCAAGGGTAAGCGAATGCTTATTCGTGCACACGGAGAGCCTCCCAAGACCTATGCTCTCGCCGAGGAGTATGGCGTAGAGGTTATAGATGCCACCTGTCCCGTGGTTGCTGCTCTGCAACGCAAAGTGAAGAAGGCGTACGAGGAGATGAACAATGTGGGCGGCACGGTAGTCATCTTGGGCAAGCGCGGACACGCCGAAGTGGTTGGTTTGACTGGACAAGTAGATGAGAATGCGATAGTTGTGGAGTGCGAGGAGGATTTGGAGCAGGTAGACTTCTCTCGCCCGATATACTTCCTCTCGCAGACAACACAAAGTGTCGAGAAGTTCAATCGTCTTGCCGAGGTTATGCGCCAACGCCTTGCTGACGAGGCGATGCTTACGGTGGACGATACCATCTGTCGCCGAGTCTCCTCTCGCGAGGAGCATCTACGCGAGTTTGCCCGACAGCACGACATCATCATCTTTGTTTGTGGTCGTAAGTCGAGCAATGGCAAGGTTTTGTACAACATCTGCCAGCAGGAGAACGAGCGAGCCTACAACATCGAGGAGGCGAGCGAGCTCGAAAAAGAGTGGTTCGAGGGAGTGGAGAGTGTAGGCATCTGCGGTGCAACCTCAACACCAAAGTGGCTGATGGAAGAGATTGCAAGAGCAATCGCTTCCATAAATTGAGAATTGAACATTGAGAATTGAGAATTATATGAAGAAATACATTATTCGCGCAGTGAAATATTTGTTCGCTTTATGCGTTCTATATGTAGCATTGATGGCATTTATGCACCACTACAACAACCCATTTGGCTTGACTATCGAGCAGCGGGTACAACTTATGTTCTCCACTTGGCGAGGTTGTGGTATGGTTATAGCGACCTTTGTCTTGGCTGCGACATATCCATTTTTCGGCTATGTTAAACGCACCTTCGATGGCGATATCGTAGCCGACAGGGAGCAATTGAACAGAGCTGCCAACTTTGTGGGTTTGGAGTTAGCATCGGAGAGTGGCGAGGAGCTGGTATATCACGCTAAGGGGTTGCGCCGATTGGTGATGCTCTTCGAGGACACGGTGCGAGTGCGCCAATGTGGCTCCCAGATTGAGGTTGAGGGATTGCGCCGCATAGCGGTACGCTTTGCCTTCGATGCCGAGCGATATATTACAAATAAGAGAAGAAATGAGGCGTAAATTCGTAAAATACACACTGCTTGCCATTGTGTTGGCGGTGACTTTTGTGGGTGGTATTTTCGCCACTCGCAACGACTTCGGTTTGGGGCGCAATATGGAGATTATGGTCAACCTGATGCACGCCATATCGACTCAGTATGTAGACAAGGTCGATGCTGACGAGATGATGGAGAATGGAGCCAAGGGCATAACCTCGAAGTTGGACCCCTACACCGACTTTATCCCCGAGAAGGATATGCCCGACTTCGAAACTATGACCACAGGTCGCTATGGCGGCATCGGAGCGTTGATTCGCAAGAAGGGCGACTATGTCATCATTGCCGAGCCTTACAAGGGTTCGCCAGCTGACGATAACGGCTTGAATATTGGCGATAAGATAGTGGCGATAAATGGCGAGGATATGACAAAGAAGGATGTGAGCGATATAAGCAAGCGTCTTCGCGGCGAGCCAAATACTATCGTAACAGTAACTGTCGAAAAGTTGCTTACGGGCAAGCGCGAGGATATTCGAATTCGCCGCCGCCGTATCTCGATCCCGAGCATCACCTACGCAGGATATGTTGCCGAAGGGGTGGGATATATTCGTCACGCCGATTTCACCGATAAGTGCTACGATGATATGCGTGCTGCAATTCTTCGCTTGCAGAGCGAGGGCGAACTAAAATCCCTTATTCTCGACTATCGCAACAATGGTGGTGGTCTACTGCAATCGGCTGTAAAGGTGTTGTCGCTCTTTGTTCCAAAGGGTACTATGGTGGTCGAGACTCGAGGTCGCGGAGAGAAGTCGCAAAGGCTCTACACCGAGTACGAACCCCTCCTGCCAAATACCCCGTTGGCGGTATTGATAAATGGCAATAGCGCTTCGGCTGCCGAGATTGTAGCTGGAGCTATTCAAGACCTCGACAGAGGAGTCCTTATCGGTCAGCGCAGTTTTGGCAAAGGTTTAGTTCAGGCAACAGCTCCTCTTGGCTACAACTCCTACGCCAAGATTACGGTGGGCAAATACTATATTCCATCGGGACGTTGTATCCAAGCGGTTAACTACTCCACCGATGGTCGTGCCGAGCAGGTTGCAGACTCTCTCATCAAGGAGTTCAAGACCGCAAAAGGTCGCAAGGTCTACGATGGTGGTGGTATTATGCCCGACAAAAAGATTGCGCCAAAGTATATAAGCTCATTTGCCGTGACGCTCTACCTTATGGGTGTCATCGAGGATTTTGGCGATGACTACATCAAGCGCAATAGCACAAATAGAATAGATGTTAAGAACTTCTCGATTTCGGCACAGGACTATGCCGACTTTGTGGCAATGGCAATGAAGCGTGATATACCATATAAATCGGAGTCACGCACCGCGCTCGAGAAGTTGCGTAAATCGCTTGCCGATGAACGAAATACCTCGCTCAACGATGCTCTCGAGGCTATTGATAAGGGTCTGAAAGATGACAAGCAGAGCAACCTCGAGACCTTCCGCAAGGAGATTATCGAGCAGATAAACCAAAATATAGTATTGCGCTATGCCTACGCAGAGGGTGTGATAGCCAACTCGTTACGCGATGACGAGGAGGTGCAGGAGGCAATAAAGCTCCTTGCCGACAAGGCTGAGTACGAGCGCATAACCACCAAGCAGGACACCGCACGCAAATAGCGACAAGATGTTAGGGCGATTGAAAAATAAGATTTTAGAGAATGGACGAGTAGTAGTTTTGGTACTCGCCACCATCTTTATCACCCTATCGCTTCTGCTCACCAATCGTATGGCGGAGGCTCTACATCGCAAAGAGAAGCTCGATGTGGAGTTGTGGGCAGCAGCAATGGAGCGTGTCAATCGCGATGCAATGGGCGACTATATCAACGACCCATTAGTCTCCACCATCATCAATAACCGCAACAACATCCCATTTGTCATCACAGACGAGAATCTGCGCGTGATATCGCACCACTTGATACCACCAGGGGTTGTAGAGTCTCCCGAGCGTCTACACCGCGTGCTCGACCGTATGGCGGAGGACAATACCCCAATTGTGGTGAAGTTCTGGTGGACAGATGCCCACAACCACATAATTTTCTATGGTCACTCGCTGACCTTAGACTTGCTCTACATCTTCCCATATATCCAGATATTTATCATCGTGATATTTGTGTTGGTTGTATTTATGGCGTTCCACTCGATGAAGCGAGGCGAGCAGAGCCGAGTATGGGTAGGTCTCGCCAAGGAGACAGCGCACCAGCTCGGAACGCCGACATCCTCGCTACTCGGTTGGATAGAGTACCTACGCGAACAACCCGTAGACCAAATGGCGGTAGATGAGATGCAGAAGGATCTATCACACCTGATGAAGATTGTGGATCGCTTCTCGAAGATTGGCTCCGAGACTCCGCTGCAGGTGGAGTCGCTGAATGAGGTTGTAGGTAACTCGGTGATGTACTTCCGCAAGCGTATTCCGCGCAATGTAACACTCGAATACAACGGTTTTGCCATCGACACTGTCAAAGCAAAGATAAATGTCACTCTCTTCGAATGGGTGGTGGAGAACCTAATGAAGAACGCTCTCGATGCACTGCAAGGTCACGGAGCAATATCGGTAACCATAGGTTCGGACAAGAGACACGCTTGGGTGGAGGTCACCGACACAGGAAAGGGTGTCCACAAATCGAAATGGAAGCGAGTGTTCGAACCTGGCTATACCACCAAGACACGCGGTTGGGGACTCGGACTATCCCTCTCGCGCCGCATTGTCGAGGAGTATCACAAGGGTAAGATAGCGATTGTTCATTCGGAGCTCGGCAAGGGTACAACCTTCCGCATAACACTCAAAAAGGATTAGGAAAACACAGGGTATGGAGCAGGTTCCTAACATAATATCGGCAAAGGAGCTATTCGGAGAGGAGAGTAACCTTGTCCTGCAGAGCGCAGGTGAGGCAATCTCGGGTATCGCCTCATTGGGCCTACTCTACCAGGTGGCTACGAGCGTGGTAGCGCTACTCTTTATCTTTGTGTTGGTACGTTACTCCGAGCAATTCCGCTTTCTCCTGCTGTCCTTCGCAAATAAGAGCGTCAAACAATCCGAGATGCACATCTACACCGCCGAGATTCACACTATTGAAATCTTTATGAGCATCGTGGGTATCTCCCTAATCTCGCGCTTTGTTATGCGTCTATCGATTGTTGTGGGCATCTACCTACTACCCCCCACACTCTACAACATTCCGATTTGGGGATGTGGTCTCCTCACCTTGGGGGCTTTAACACTTCTTATCCTTGCCGAGCGAGTAACTCTCTTCTTGACTGGCGCAGTGAGCGAGCAGGGTAAATTCTGCAACGAGATTTGGCATCTGAAGATGCTCCATTTCGCAACAACCGTCACCATACTCACTCCACTACTTGTACTCATACTCCTGACCGAGGGTGTAGTGGTAAAAATATCGGTCTACAGCTCTATCTTCCTCTGTATTATATCGCTAATTTTATTCATTAAGGACTCTTTTTTACTCTTTCGTTCCCAAAGATTTTCAATTTTCCATTGGATTTTGTATCTTTGCGCCCTGGAAATCTTCCCGTTATCGTTGTTGATAGCTCCGATAGTGCGAGGATAGCCAGAAACAGAGATAGAATATGAGTAATAATATAAGCAAAATCTTAGTAGCACAACCCGCTCCGACCATCATCGAGAAGTCTCCATTCTACGAACTCTCGCAGCGTCTGGGCATTGAGATTGACTACAATCCTCTTATCAAGGTTATCGGCATCACTCCAAAGGAGTTCCGTAGCCAGCGCATCAACATTCTCGACCACACGGCGATTATCTTCACATCGCGTACCACCATCGACAGTTTCTTCCACATCTGCGAAGATGCTCGTATCACCGTACCCGAGACAATGAAGTATATCTGCTCGACCGAGAGCATTGCTCTCTACTTGCAGAAGTATATCGTCTATCGCAAGCGCAAGATTTCATTTGCCGATGGTTCGTTCCAGGGTTTGATTGAGCTGGTTGTAAAGAACAAGGCAGAGAAGATGCTCCTCTCGTTGAGTGAGCCACACAAGCCCGAGATTCCCGAAGCTCTTGCTCGCCTCAACATCAACCACACGCCTATCATCTTGGCTCGCACTGTTGCTACCGACATCTCGGCAGAGAAGTTGAAGGAGTACGATATGGTACTTCTCTACTCTCCGTGGGATGTGAAGAGCATCTGCGAGAAGATGCCAGCCGAGGAGATGCCTACAATCGCCACTTTTGGCGAGGGTACACTCAAACTCGCAGTCGAGAGTGGCATCCACGTCAAGGCCAATGCACCTACCCCTGTAGCACCTTCACTTGCCAAGGCTGTAGACCTCTATATCCAGACTGTACGCAAGGGCAAAAGTGTTGAGGATGTGGCATTTGTGGGTGACGAGCGTAAGGAGGAGTTCCTCCGCACTCAACAGAGCCGCATGACCAAGAAGGGACGTAGCAAGAAGATCTAATCGAGTATTTTTTAGTCGGCGGAAGAATGTCGGATTTCAAACTACCTAAATCTGAGAAGTTGCACTCGTTTGGGGCAATTCGCCGTCTCTTTACCGAGGGACGAGGTGGTTTCATCTATCCGTTGCGCTATGTGGTATATGCCGAGGCGGCAGACGAGCTACACGCCGAGATACTCTTTTCTACTCCTAAAAAGTTCCTCAAGCGCGCCAATCGCCGCAACAAGATTCGTAGGCGTATGCGCGAAACATACCGCCTTAATAAGGAGATGCTTGCAGGTAGCGAACCTCGCCACTTGCAGGTGGCACTCATCTACTCTTCGAAGGAGAGTTTAGACTACAAAACCATCGAAAATGCCACAAAGAGGATTCTGGAGCAGCTTTGCAAGTAGTTGTCGGCGTATCGTGGCGATGCCCTTTATTGGTCTGATACGATTCTACCAAAGGTTTATCTCGCCACTCACCCCTCCTGCGTGCCGTTACACGCCTACTTGTTCGCAGTATGGCATCGAAGCCATCCGCAAATATGGCATTATAAAGGGAGGTTGGCTCACCATAAAACGCATTTCACGATGCCACCCCTGGGGAGGTTCGGGCTACGATCCGGTACCCTAAATCACTATCATACAATAAAATTTAGAGATAAGTGCTGCTTATCTCTTTTATTTTTCAAATATATTAGATATATTTGCACCGATAAATGTCTTGAAACATATATTCATACTCAAATTATAAACTAAAAACAAAACCAAAATGAAAAATTTGACAAAATTTTTTGTGGCAGTTGTCGCTCTGTTTGCAGGCTTTGCCTGTACAACAGAGGTAACTGAGGACCTCGCCGCAAACATTGTGGGGGGGGGTGAGACAACTATTACGCTTTCTCTTGAGGAGTCGCGTACGCAACTCGGCGAGAAGGCAGGCAATCTCTATCCTGTGTACTGGAGCGAGGGCGACAAGATTTCGGTAAACGGAGTTGAGTCGGGCGAGGCTGTTATCAGCGGTGAGAATGGTGCATTGGCATCGTTCACTGTTACTGCAACAACACCTTACTGCATCGCTTATCCAGTAGCTCCTACA
>JAZOWM010000054.1:0-15026 GCA_045659225.1 Alistipes sp. | reverse complement strand
TGCTTTGGCGAGCTGTGGAAGCTGACGCCTTGGCAATCCTTTGCTAAGAATTTGATATTGCTACCTATGGCTTTGTGCTTCTGGTATCGCTATCGACCTGATAGAATTTTCGCCTTCTCCAAGCTGGAGTTCTTCCTTATGTGCTTCTTCTTTACCGCTTCGATGAGTGTTGGCACATACTGCTACTACCACCTGCCTATTATGGATTTGTTGCCATATAAGGTTGGTACAAATATCGCCGAGGAGATGGATAAGGCTCGCACAAAGCAGAGTAGCGAGGAGGTGGTGCTTATCTATCGCAATCTCCGCACTGGCCGAATCCGAGAGTTCTCCCTTGACGATAAGGCTTGGCACAACGACAAACGCTGGGAGTGGGTTGAGACTCGCGTGGATAACGATAACCATAGCGTAGAGCCTATGATTTTGGAGTTCTACATCAGCAACAACGAGGGCGACAAGACCCACGAACTCCTTGCAACTTCGGGCAAACTCTATATGCTGTGTGTTATGGATTTTGAACGATTAACCGATAATATCAAGGCGCAATTTACGGCAGTAGAACGCTATGCCGAGCAGAATGGAGGTAGGGTAATCTACCTTACACCTGAGCATCTCCCTTCATCTGCTCCACTACCTCTATATAATATAGACTCCAAGACTATGAAAACAATGCTCCGCGCCGATTATGGTCTGGTGGAGTTGGAGAATGGCGTGATTGTCGCAAAATATAACTATCGCGATATTCCATATTAAAAGGTAGGATACCTAAACCATAAATATCTATTTGCGTAGTTGCCACCAACGCTTACGGTGGGTTACCTCGTAGTTATCAAGGGCGGTGGACATTAGTTCGCGCCCTTTTTCGATGATCTCTTTGGCGAGGGCGTAGTCCGAGATGTCTCCATAGGCATCGAATGGCATCTGCACCAAGATATCGGGCTTGCAAAGCTCGACCATAAGGCGAGAGTTGTGCTGATTCATAACCGAAAAAGTGCGGTCGATAATGCCATAGAAGTTGCTCTCCCAGTCGATATCGGGCAGGGTGTCAACATTCGCCTCGCGGAATGCTCGCACCTCGCGCATAGCCACAAAGCGCACCGCACCGAGTGCCACCAACTTGCGCCAAAATGAAGTGTTTTCATCACTCTTTATTGTCGTGGAGAGAGCCTTAACTTCCGCATCTTTTGCCTCCTGCAACTCCTCGTAGTCGGCAGTTATTTTATGCGCTTCGGCAACGGTTGTGCGGATAGCATCAACATCGAAATAGTTGGTGTCGAAACCAACAAGAATATCACCCTTCGTGCGCTTTACACGATTGAGTGGCAGACAGTTAGATGAATGGCCATCAATCAGCACAGTCTCGCCATACTGCACTGGTTTGAAGAGCGAAGGAATAGACATCGAAGCGCGAATTGCGGAGAACAAATCGCCCTTGTCGAAGATCACCTCCTCGCCCGTGTAGAGGTCGGTTGCGATGGCGGAAAATGGCAACGCCATATCCTCGATTTGAACATCGGGAACAACCTCTTTTATCGCTTCGATAATCTTCTCGCCCTTAACGAGGTGGCTCATCGAGAGCGACCAATCGACCAGCGAAAAGACCTTGCGGGTATCGAGCGAAAGGAGCCACTCCTTGAACTCCGCCAAGCGCCCTGCGGCATAGACTCCGCCCACCAACGCACCAATCGAAGTGCCGGCAACTGCCGTAACCTCGTAGCCACGCTCTGCAAGCACCTCTAATGCGCCAATATATGCAAATCCTCGTGGGCCACCACTCGACAACGCAAGCGCCACCCTCTTTTTCTTCTGCTGTGCCATAGTTTCCAATTAAAAAATTGAGGATTGAGAATTGAGAATTATTTAATTTTGCATTTTGAATTTAGCATTTTGCATTTTGCATTTCTCAACTACTCGTTACTCACTACTAACTAATTCTAATTTATCTTTTACAAAGATAACGATTTTTTGAAATAAATTCACTATCTTTGTGCGATTATAGGCAAATAAGAACAAAATATAATATACAAATATGGCAGACGAAAAAATTATTTTCTCGATGGTTGGCGTGTCCAAGACATTCCAAAACCAAAAGAAGGTGTTGAATAACATCTACCTCTCATTCTTCTATGGTGCGAAGATCGGTATCATCGGTCTTAACGGCTCGGGTAAATCTACCCTGATGAAGATTATCGCAGGTATAGACAAAAACTTCCAGGGCGAGGTTGTCTTCTCGCCGGGATACTCCGTAGGATACTTGGAGCAGGAGCCTCTGCTCGACAACAACAAGACCGTAAAGGAGGTTGTCGAGGAGGGTTGTGCCGAGACTGTGGCATTGCTCAAAGAGTACGAGGATATTAACTTAAAGCTCTGCGAGCCGATGGACGACGACGAGATGAATCGTCTTATCGAGCGTCAGGGCGAGTTGTACGAGAAGATTGACCACGTGAACGGCTGGGAGTTGGATAGCGTATTGGAGCGTGCAATGGACGCACTCCGTTGTCCTGCACCGGACCAGAATGTAGCAGTATTGTCGGGTGGTGAGCGCCGCCGTGTGGCGTTGTGCCGCCTCTTGTTGCAGCAGCCAGATGTATTGTTGCTCGATGAGCCTACCAACCACCTCGATGCAGAGTCTATCGACTGGTTGGAGCAGCACTTGCAGCAGTATAAGGGTACCGTTATCGCTGTAACCCACGACCGTTACTTCTTGGATAATGTAGCAGGCTGGATTTTGGAGCTCGACCGTGGCGAGGGTATTCCTTGGAAGGGTAACTACTCGGGCTGGCTTGACCAGAAAACCAAGCGAATGGCTATGGAGGAGAAGCAGGAGTCGAAGCGTCGCAAAACCTTGGAGCGTGAGTTGGAGTGGGTGAATATGAACCCATCGGGTCGTCGTGCAAAGAGCAAGGCTCGTCTTTCGGCTTACGACAAGATGCTCAACGAGGATACAAAGCAGAAGGAGGAGAAGCTCGAAATCTACATCCCGAACGGACCTCGTTTGGGCGATGTGGTTATTGAGGCGAATGGCGTATCGAAGGCGTATGGCGACCGCGTACTCTACGAGGGATTGAGCTTCAAGTTGCCACCTGCTGGTATCGTAGGTGTGATTGGCCCTAACGGTACGGGTAAGACCACCTTGTTCCGTATGATTATGGGCTTGGAGGAGGCTACAAGCGGAACTTTCACCGTAGGTCAGACCGTAAAACTCGCCTATGTTGATCAGCAGCATAAGTCTATCGACCCTGAAAAGTCAGTCTATGAGGTTATCTCACAGAATAGCGAGTGGGTGCAGTTGGGCAACCGTCAAGTGCCGGCTCGTGCCTATGTTGCGCGCTTCAACTTCACCGGTGCAGACCAGGAGAAGAAGTGCGGTGTTTTGTCGGGTGGAGAGCGTAACCGCTTGCACCTCGCATTGGCATTGAAGGAGGAGGGCAATGTAATCTTGCTCGATGAGCCTACCAACGATATCGATGTGAATACTCTTCGTGCATTGGAGGAGGGTTTGGAGCACTTCGCAGGTTGTGCAGTGGTTATCTCGCACGACCGTTGGTTCTTGGATCGTATCGCAACCCACATTCTCTCGTTCGAGGGCGATGGCAATGTGATGTTCTACGAGGGTTCCTACTCGGAGTACGAGGAGTGGAAGAAGTTGCAGGGTATGGACACTACTCCACACCGAGTTAAGTACCGCAAGTTGGTTGAATAAAAATAGCCATTGGCCATTAGCCATTGGCCATTAGCTAAAATAAGAGAAAACATATTATTATAAATTCAAAAGCTAATAGCTAAAGGCTAATAGCTAATAGCCACAAAAATTTATGGCACAGAAACCATCTATACCAAAGGGAACGCGAGATTTTTCGCCGATTGAAACGGCTCGTCGCTCCTACATATTCGACACTATCGCCGAGGTGTTCCGCGCATACGGCTTCGCAGCCATCGAGACACCTTCGATGGAGAACCTCTCTACCCTTATGGGTAAGTATGGCGAGGAGGGCGACAAGCTCCTCTTCAAGATTCTCAACTCGGGCGACTTTGGTGCAAACCTCAACGACGAGGAGGTGCGTCAGGCTCACCGCATCTGCGAGAAGGGTCTACGCTATGACTTGACAGTTCCGTTTGCTCGCTATGTAGTGCAGCACCAGAACGAGATCACCTTCCCATTCAAGCGTTACCAAATTCAGCCCGTATGGCGTGCTGACCGCCCACAGAAGGGACGCTATCGCGAGTTCTATCAGTGCGATGTCGATATTATCGGCTCTCGCTCGTTGATGAACGAGGTGGAGTTGATTTCGATTGTTGAGCGTGTATTTAGTAAACTCGGTATCAATGTGGTGTTGAAACTCAATAACCGAAAGGTTCTCTACGGTATTGCCGAGGTTATGGGTCACGCCGACAAGATGATCGACATCACTGTTGCTATCGACAAGCTCGAGAAGATTGGCTTGGAGAATGTTAAGGCTGAGTTGGCAGAGCGTGGTATCGAGGCTGAGGCTGTGGCGAAGTTGGAGCCTATCCTCATGTTGAGCGGCTCGACAGCCGAGAAGTTGGAGCAGTTGCAGACCATTCTCTCGACAAGCGAAACAGGCTTGAAGGGCGTGGAGGAGTTGCGTACCGTATTCGCATCGGTAGAGGCGTTGGGCATCGACTTGGAAGCTGAGTTGGATCTCTCGTTGGCTCGTGGTTTGAACTACTACACTGGTGCAATCTTCGAGGTTAAGGCGAAGGATTTTGCTATCGGCTCAATCTGCGGTGGTGGTCGCTACGACAACCTTACAGGAATATTCGGTATGCCTGATGTTTCGGGCGTAGGTATCTCGTTCGGAGCAGACCGCATCTACGATGTTATGGTTGGCTTAAACCTCTTCCCTGAGGAGGTAGACCAGACTACAAAGGTTTTGTTTATCAATCTTGGCGAGGCGGAGGCTTTGGCATCGTTGCGTTGCGCTAAGGCGTTGCGTGACAATGGCATTGCGACCGAGGTTTATCCCGATTCGGCAAAGATGAAGAAGCAGATGGAGTACGCAAACCGCCGTCAGATTCCGTATGTTGTAATCATCGGTAGCAACGAGTTGGCCGAGGGTAAGGCAACTCTTAAGAATATGACTTCGGGTGAGCAGCAGAGCGTAACTTTCGAGGAGCTTACAAATTATATCAAATAGTTTAGGAACTATCCATTCCTGGCGTAAAACGTCATTGCAAAGATTGGCTCGGTAGCGAAGCCTCTTTGCAATGACGTTTTTGATTGCAACATCCAATCTCTATTTGTACACCCCTCCACCCAAGGCTTTGCAAAGGTTGATGTAGTTTATATATTGTTGTGCCACGAGGTTTTCGAACTGCATTTGCGAGGAGTAGAGTGAACGCTCGGCGTCAATTACATCGAGATAATCCGACAATCCGTTACGGTATAGCGAGTAGGTCATAACCGATATATTGCGATACGATTTGACCAATTCGGCGTAGCGTAGCAACTCCTTGCGCGATGAGGTTATTGCTACCAAGGCGCTCTCCACATCGCTCAATGCATCGATATAACACTGCTCGTATGCGAGTAGACTCTGCTTGTAGGCTTCGCGAGCAGCAAGTTCGTGACGCCGCAATCCTCCAAAGTTGTATATTGGTTGCGAGAGGGCAGCAAGTGCATCTGCCACCCACCCTTTGCTTGAAAATAGCTGACTTATCCTATTGGAGGCCGCTCCACCATATAGAGTAAGTGTTACCGTTGGCAGTCGAGCCTACCGCGCCAATCCTACATTGGCTGCACTCTGCTGCAAGGTGTAGTATGCCGACATTACATCGGGGCGAAGATGCAGAATATCTGATGGCACTCCAATAGCTATATCGTAGGGATGGTAATCGGAGGTGATGGTGGAACTCGAACCTATACCTATATTTATATATCTCTCCACATCGTCTCCCGTTAGAGTAGCCAACGATAGTAGAGTCTGCGCTATCGCCTTCTCGTATAGGGGAATATCGGCTTCGGCAGTGTAGAGTAGACTTCGAGCCTGCTCGAGATGCACACCTGAGGCGAAACCATAGCGGTAGAGAGAATCCACTAACGAAACCATATCGCGGCGTAGCTCGCTGCTGCGCTTTGCTATATTCAGCTCTTGTCGGTACTGCAATAGCGTGAAGTAGGTGGTCGCAGCCTCCGCTTCGAGCGAGAGCCGAACTCCTTGATATTGCCACACTTCATACTCGATTTGCGCATTTGCACCCTCGGTGGCGTGGCGCAACGAGCCGAAGAGCGGAATCTCCCAGCTCACTTGAGGTAGAATTTGGTAACTCTGCGCGATGGCATTTGGCGCACTCTCGTATTTACCCTCTGCCGAAATTGTAGCCGAGAGAGATGGGAGATAGGTCGAACGTGTTGCAACAAGGTTGTGTCGCGCCTCCTCTATGCGCGAAGCAGCAATATCTATACTCTTATTCTGCGCAAGGGTTCGCTCAACTATTCTATTGAGCGTGGTGTCCCCGAACATCTGCCACCACTCCCTGCCGAGAGCTATCGAGTCGCTCGAAAAACCCTCGCCAAAGATATACTCCTTGCGCTGCACGAGTTGAGGCGCAGATAATCGTGGATTGCAACCTACTACTATCAATACCAATAATATATAGACTATTTTACTCATAATCAATATTTTTCTAATTGTCAATTATCAACTATTAATTGTCAATTTTTTCACTAAAAAATATAGGGCAGGGTAGAGTAGAACTCCGAAAATTGTGGCAAAGAGCAGACCTCCGACCAACGATACACCCATAATATTTCGGGCCGTGGAGTAGACTCCCGATGCAAATACAAGCGGCAACATACCGAGTATCGAAGCAAAGGCGGTCATTAGGATTGGTCGCACTCGCATCTTTGCGGCGTTTATGGTGGCATCGAGCAACGATTGTTGCTCCTCGCGGAAGAGTTTGTCGGCATATTCGACCACCAAAATAGAGTTCTTCGCCGCCAAACCTATCAACATTGCCAACGAAATCTGCATATAGATATCATTGATAAATTGTGGCGCAATAAGGTGCGCTACTCCAACACCGCAGAGAGCTCCTACCACAGCCAAGGGTACACCCATAACAATAGCAAGCGGCAATGACCAACTCTCATACAACGAGGAGAGTGTGAAGAATACAAAGATAAAGGCTATAAGAAATACCCACGCTCCTTTGCCACTCTCTTCGCGCTCTTGGAACGATACTCCACTCCAGGCAATGGCAGTATCGTTGGGTAGAATATCCTTGGCAATATCTTCGATTCTATCCATCGTATCGCCCGTAGATGCCCCTTTAGTAGGGGTTACATTTATACCTATCGAGCGGTAGAGGTTGAATTGTGAGATATACTCTACTCCCGTAGTGTCGCGCACCGTAACAAACGATGTGAGAGGTACGCTCTGATTGTTGCCATTCATCAAAAAGTAGCTGTCGAGAGATTTTCCACTCTCGCGATATTCGGGTGCTGCTTGCAGGTAGCTCTGGTAGAGGCGACCAAAGAGATTGAAGTTGTTAATCATTCGACCTCCAAGCAGGGTGGCGGTTTCGGAGTAGAGTGCATCGAGTGAGACTCCGCTCATTTGAGCGTGCTCCTTGTCGATATCGAGATGTTTCTGCGCCACGCCACTTCGGAACTCGGTGGTTGCCGACTTTATTAGAGGCTCTTTTCGTAGCGCAGATATGAGTTTGTCGCTCTGCTCTACAAGGTAACTTACGCCCTTGCCCGCTCGGTCTTGTAACTCGAATGTTATTCCCGACATAACGCCCAAACCTGGTATCGAAGGAGAGACAAATGCCCCACACTCCGCTTCGGGTATGGCACTGTAGAGCACCTCGTTTAACCTCTCTACCGCCTCCATTGCCGACATTTTGCGCTTATTGAAATCGGTGAGTTTGACAAATACCACTCCGCTTGATGTCGATGCTATACCCGATATGAGGTTGAAACCCGATACTACGCCTGTGCTTTGTACGATTGGCAGTGTGGCTTTGGTGACGGAATCTACCTTCGCCATAATCTGCTTGGTGCGCGAGAGGGCTGTGTTGTCGGGAGCATTTACCGATATGGTGAAGAAACCCAAATCCTCCTCGGGTAGAAATCCCTTGGGAAGAATCTTCAACATTGCAACTATAACCACCGCCATAATTGCAACCATAGCTATTGTGGTGCGCCAACGTTTGGCTATACCTCCAATGGTAGCGCCATAACGCCCCATCGCCTTATCGAACAAGCGGTTGAAATAGCCAAAGAATCCTGTCGTGCGCTCTTTGTGAGGGCGCAAAAGGAGTGCGCATAGTGCAGGCGAAAGTGATAGTGCGTTTATTGCTGAAAATATCACCGATACCGAGATTGTTACGGCGAACTGCTGGAATAGGCGTGCCGAGATACCTCCCGAAAATGAGATGGGGATAAAGACCGCCAATAGAACTATGGTTGTGGCGATAATCGGAGAGGTGACCTTGCTCATCGCCTCCTCGGTCGCCTTTGCAGGAGGGAGTCCGCGCTCAATACCTGCCTGCACCGCCTCTACCACCACTATTGCATCGTCTACTACAAGACCTACCGATAGAACCAATCCTAACAGCGATATGATGTTTATGGTAAAGCCCAAGAGCGGAAAGACCATAAATGTTCCGATAATCGAAACGGGTATAGCGATAAGTGGAATAAGCGTTGCTCTCCAATCCTGCAAGAAGATGAATATTATGGATATGACGAGGATAAGGGCGATGATGAGAGTCTCGAAAATTTCGCGAATGCCTGCCGAGATACTCTTTGTGCCATCGACCAACACCTCGTACTCTACACCATCGGGCATACGCTCTGCAACCTCGGCCATCTTCGCCTTTACCGCCTTACCAAGGGCTACAGCATTCGAATTAGGTTCCTGGTAGATGCTGATAATGGTGGTAGGCAGATTGCCAAAGCGCGAGCTTGCGCCATAGTTTTGATTGCCGAGTTCTACGGTTGCCACATCACGAAGTCGCACTTGCCTACCTCTCTCGGTGGTGCGCAACAGAATATCTCCAAACTCCTCGGGTGTAGAGATCTGTCGAGGCATCGTTACCGTGTAAGTAAACTGTGTGGTCGAAGGCGTTGGCTCTGCTCCAAACTTTCCAGCCGGATAGATGCCCGCTTCGGTGGATATGGCAGATAGAATATCGTTCACCGATATATTGTAGTAGGCGAGAAGATCGGGGCGTAGCCATACGCGCATTGCATACTCTCCAGCACCCATAATATCAACTTTACCTATACCATTTATCTTGAGTATCTCATTCTGAATATTGATATAGGCGTAGTTCGATAGAAAATTCTCGTCATATCGTCCATCGCTATAGAGGGCATAGACCATCAAGAATCCACTCTGCGTCTTGCGAGTAACAACACCCTGTTCGATAACCGAAGAGGGGAGTTTTGATGTTGCTGAGGAGACATTGTTCTGAGTAAATATAGCATCGAGATCGGCATCGGAACCTATGTCGAAGGTCACTTGCAAGGTCATCGAACCATCGTTCGCACTCGTAGCCTGCATATAGAGCATATCGCTCACGCCCATAATGCTTTCGGCTAAAGGTGTTGCTACGGCATTATTTACCGTCTCGGCACCGGCGCCCTCATAGTTGGCTGTTACCTCCACGACAGGTGGCGTAATGTTGGGATACTGCTCTATGGCGAGATTTGTAATCGAAATCGCGCCAAGCAGTACGATAATTACCGATAGCGATATCGCAAATATCGGGCGGTGGATAAAAAAGTTTTTCATTGTGGCGTACTCCTATTTTTGTGATAGATTGACCTTCATTCCGTTACGTAGCTTCTGTAGACCAGTTGTAGCAATCGTCTCGTCTTTGGAGAGTCCGCTCTCGACAATCCACCCCTCATCAATGGTATCGCCAAGTTGAACCTCGCGGTATTCAGCCGTAGAGTCAGGACGTATAACCCACACCGAGGTGATGTTTTGAGTCTGCATTACAGCTCGTTGAGGTACGATAATACGCTCTTGATCCGCTCCGAGCGATGCCGTTATGCGGGCAAACTGCCCGACTTTGAGTGCATAGTTGGGGTTACGGAAGCCTACAACAAGAACTATTGTACCCATCTCGGCAGCGATACTTTGTCGGGTGTATTGATAGAACCCGCTCTCGGGATACTCTTCTCCATCGGCTACCTGCATACGAATATCCGAAAGGAGCGAAGCGTTGTCGTAGGAGAATGCCTTGCGTTTAGATATGGCGAGATACTCTTTCATCGGAATAGATAGATCAACACCTATGGTGTCGATATTTTGGATTGTAGTCAGTTGTGAAAACTGCGTTCCCGGACCAATATAGTCGCCTGCAGTGGCTGCCGAGGAGGAGATAATGCCGCTTATTGGGGCGTAGATGCGAGTGTAACTCTCTTCGAGCTGGGCGTTGCGTAGCGCCTGCTCTGCCGATTTTACCGCTGCTATGGCTGCAAGGTTCTCGGCAGTATATTGGTCGAGCTGGGATTGACTTATAGCATTTATGCGAGCAAGAGGAATTGCTCGTTCGTAGTTGCGCTTAGCTTCGGCTGCCTTTGCTCTTGCCGAGGCGAGCTGAGCTTCGGCAGCGAGACGATTGGCACGTTGAGGTGCATCATCGAGTGTGAATATCAGATTGCCACGCTCTACAGGCATACCATTCTTGAAGGATGATGAGCGCAGAAATCCCGATATTCGAGGTTGCACAGTTGCCGAGTAGTTTGCTGCAATTGGAGCAATAAAGCTCTTTGTGTAGGGCAACATTTTCGCCTCTACATTTGCCACTTCGATTGTTATAGGCGTGGGCACCTCTTGGGCACGCTGCTTGCACGATATCGGCAATAAAGCAACGGTGAGCAGAAGCGAAAGTTGAAATTTAGCATACATATTACAAATGTGTTAATTGAGTAAAAAGCGTTGTATTACCCTATTTCAACAAAAAATATACCTTAAATGAGGGCGTAAATGGAGAAAAAATGCAGTTTTATTGCAATTTTGATGGAAAAATTTTTTGTTTTCAGAAAAAAAGAATATATTTGTATCACAAACCAATAAAACTAAAATTAAAAGGTTATGAAAAATTTAGTAGATCAGATCAATGCACAAGTAGCTGCTTTTCAGGCAAATGCTGCTGCTCAGGTAGAGAAGAACAACAAGGCTGCTGGTACTCGCGCTCGTAAGGCTGCTTTGGAGCTTTCTAAGCTCTTGAAGGAGTTCCGTAAGGTATCAGTTGAGGAGGCTAAGAAATAGTCTATCGCTACTTGCAAGATAGAGGCTCTCGTAGGAGGGTCTCTTTCTTTTTGGGGGAAAATCGTTCTGGTGGGTAAATTTTGCACAAGTCGTCGGTCGTCTCTCCTCTCTCGTCTCTCCTCTCTCGTCTCTCGTCTCTCGTCACTCCTTTGGCTTAATTCTTGCGACAAAGTGTGGTGCTATGATGAAACAATTTCTCGAAATACTACGCGAATATCGCTTTATCGTCCGTGCGATGCTCTTCCTGCGCCTCTTTGTTGGAGTGCTTATCGCTTTGCATATTATCGATAAACTTCAGAGCTACAACTTTGTGCTTACGGGCTATCCTGCGCTACTCTTCGATAGCAGCTGGGCAACATTTGTTATCTTCACCTTCTTGGAGGCGCTCTTTGCGGTAATGATTATATTGGGTTATGCCACTCGCTTTGCCGCATTTATAATGGCTCTTGGAATGTTTGTCGAGATATTCATTGTCTTCCCATCGCTCGGTTGGCTTGGGGTGGAGCGACAGATATTATATATAGGTATATATGCCACCCTTGTAATCTCGGGTAGCGGTCGCTATGGATTGGAGCCGCGCTTATGGCGTGGACGAAAGGGTGTAACTAACCAGAAAATAGTCGCAAAGTAGCGCGTTCGTTGAATATTTTTGCCGATTGGTTGATTTTAGATGTGCAGATAGGGCATATTTCGAAAAATCAATTATCTTTGCAAGGCAAAGAAATACCCTAATTATGAGAATGAAAAATATCTGTTTGATTATTGTTGCTCTGCTTATTGGAGTAGTTGCAAATGCGGAGGAGAATCTCCCACGAAAGGTTGAGAACATCACTATCAAGGACTTGTACGGAAATCCTACACAGTTGCCCCATTTCGGAGAGAAGAATCTCTTGATTTTCTATGTGGACCCCGATGCTTACTTGGCTATGAACAAGAATAATAAGTTTGCAGAGGAACTCGAAAAGAATGGACGCGCTGCAGGCCCCGAGATCTACGGTTTTGGCATTTTGAACTTCCCTGACACCTGGTTGCCAAAGGAGTTCTTGCGTAAGATTTGTCGTAAACGTGTAGAGAAGAATGGCGCAACCATCAACGAGGATCCCGACCACTCGTTTAAGAATGCGTGGGATTTGGGCGACTGCAACAAGAAATTTATGCTCCTCATTGTTTCGAAGGAGGGCGAGCTCGTATATATCCTTCGCGATGAGGTGGACGAGGCTGGTAAAGAGGAGTTCTATCGTATCGTTGATAAGTATCGCAACTAATAGATGTTTAGGCGTATAGCCATATATTTACTGTTTGCTTCGCTCTGTGTGGTAGCGAAGGCGCAGAAGAGTAATGGTATCCTTGTCGCAGGCAAGGATACTATCGCTTATAGATATACGCCAATCAACACTGCCTCCCCGAAGCGCAAGGTCGATCTCACCTTTGCTCCGGGACTCTATTACTCTCCCTCTACTTCGGCTGGCTTGGCTATTATGGCGGCAGGTCGCTATCGCCTCGGTGGTGGTAGGCGCGTGACGCCCGAGTCAAACTTCTCAGTCTATGCCGCAGCCTCACTTACAGGATTCTATCGCCTTGGCGCCAAGGGTGCAAATATCTTTGGTAACGACACTCAGCGCATTATCTATAACGCTGAATTCTTCTCGCAACCTACCTACTTTTGGGGTGTCGGCTACGATGCCGCAATGCAGAATGAGCAGGTTCGCTACCTCGCTTCACGCACTGTTGTCGATTTAAAATTCTTGCAGAGAGTTGCCAAAGGGTTATTTGTGGGTGTGGGTACCGATTATAACTACCACTATGGCGGCTTTGGGGGGAAACGCTATGTCTCCGAAGAGAAATTCCTCTCTATGTTGGATGGTGAGGGAATAGGGTATAACGCTACGGGCATCTCGCTCTTTGTTGAATTTGATACTCGCGATGCTATCACCAAACCTCAGCGCGGAATCTATATCGGCATACAGACAAAGGTGCGCCCAAAGGGGATGAATAATATCGGTCGAAGCTTGTGGAGTGGTCGCTTGTCGGCAAACTACTATCAACGCTTGTGGAAGGGCGCGGTGTTGGCTTTCGATTTGCAGGCGGAACTTAATAGCGAGGGCATCCCCTGGGTGTATAATGCTTCGCTTGGAGGCTTGTCCTCTATGCGCGGTTACTACGCAGGCCGCTTCAATGACCTGTGCTCTATCACTTTGCAAGCAGAACTCCGCCAAAAAATATATAAAGGTCTTGGCGCAGCCGCGTGGGGTGGAGCAGGCAATGTTTTTCACTCGTTCCGCACTTTTGCTTGGCGCGAAACTCTCCCAACCTATGGCGTAGGCTTGCGCTACTCTCTCAAACGCAATCTAAGTTTTCGCCTCGACTATGGCTTTGGCGGTAACGATGGCCGTGGCAAACTTATTCACGGCGCGGTGTTCTCCATTAACGAAGCATTCTAAAAAATAGATATAAATTATGAAACAAAAGGTCCTTTTCGTGTGCCTCGGCAATATATGTAGGTCGCCAATGGCGGAGGAGATCTTTCGCCAAAAGGTGTTTGCTCGTGGCTTGGGCGAGCAGTTTGAGATAGATTCTGCCGGAACATACTCTGGTCACGCAGGCGAACTTGCCGATCCTCGTATGCGCGAGGCTGCGCACTGTCGCGGCTACTGCCTGACACACCGCTCGCGCCCATTCCGTACGACGGACTTCTACGATTTTGACCGGATTGTAGTGATGGACGACAGCAACTACGAGCGAGTTTGTCGCCTTGCACCAACGCGCGAATCCATTGATAAGATTTATCGTATGCGCGACTACTTCACCTCTTATGCCGAGCGTTACGACTATGTTCCCGATCCATACTACGAGGGCCGCGAAGGGTTTTATCTCGTTATTGATATGCTCGAAGAGGCGTGCGAGAAACTTCTAGACGAGATGGACGCAAAATAATTCAGAATCGAAGATATGGAAGGGTGGTTGTAAAACCGCCCCCTATCTATTATTAAATATCATAACTCATCGCTAGTACCCCTAACGCCTCTATACCTATGTATATAATAAATTAAGCCCAAAATAAATTATTAAAAATTTTTAAAAATGTTTTCAGGTGTAAGTTGCTGAGAATTAGGTCAGTGCATCGGAGGGGCTTCAAAAGAGCCTAAAAAAGCGTAAAAAAGATTTGGAAGTTTCATTTTTTTGCCGTTACTTTGCACCCGCAATCGAGGAATAAAACACTGGAAACAGCGCCTCGAGAGCGATAAAAATAAGGTTCTTAAAAAGTTTTTAGAAAAAAGTTTCGAGAAAATTTGGAGGTTTAGAAAATAAGCCTTACCTTCGCACCACTTTCGCGCTTAAAAATGTCGGAAACGACAAAAGCGAGACGGTAAATAAGGCTCTGAAAAATTTTTCGAAAAAAAGTTTTCAAAAAATTTGGTAGATTAAAAAAAACGCCTTACCTTTGCACCACTTTCGCGCTGATAAAACAGCCGAGTGGTAAAAGTGGAAGATTCGGGCAACGGCCCAATCAAATAGAATACGTTCTTTGAGGTATTTGAGCAGCTAAATAAGTTTTTTCCTTCTCTTCGCAAGAAGAGAAATTTCAAAAACAATACCTTTGAGATTAGAGCTAAGATTTAATTAATTCTTTTTTTTACAATGGAGAGTTTGATCCTGGCTCAGGATGAACGCTAGCGGCAGGCTTAACACATGCAAGTCGAGGGGCAGCATAAGACTGTGCTTGCACAGTTTGGTGGCGACCGGCGCACGGGTGCGTAACGCGTATGCAAC
>JAZOWM010000053.1:0-20601 GCA_045659225.1 Alistipes sp. | reverse complement strand
TAGCCTTGAAGATTGGGAACTCGCCTGCTGCACGAGAGTCCTTAACATTCTGCAATGCCTCGAACACCTTTGCAACATCGCTATTTACTACTGCACCCTCAGCGTTGAGCAGAGCAGCCTCAGCAACTACATCGTCATAAGAAGTTGTTGCATCATAGCCAAGAGCCTTAACAATCTGAGATTTCTTCTCGTTGAGGATATTTGCATCCTGGCGTGGCTTCAAACCGATAGCCGCCAACGAAAGCAACACCGCTACGATAACTACCATCACTACCGAATAGGTGATGATATATACATTACTATTAGTATTGAATTTCATAGCCTATCCTCCCTATTTTGTAAGTTTAACACGATTCTTACGGCGGCGAATATTTGCCTCAACTACAAAGTAGTCCACGAGTGGAGCCAACGCATTCATAAAGAGAATCGAAAGCATCATACCCTCTGGATATGCAGGGTTAACCTCACGAATCAAGATTGCGATAGCACCTGTCATAAAGCCTACGATATACTTACCAGCCGAGGTCTGCGCCGAGGTTACAGGGTCGGTTGCCATAAACACAGCACCGAAAGCGAAACCACCAACGATGAGGTGCATATAAGGCTCGAAGCCCTCGTGTGCGCTCAGCGCACCAACACCGCAAAGGTCGAAGAGGTAAGCCATAGCCAAACCTCCGACAAATACCGACACCATAGTCTTCCACGAAGCAACGCCAGTGAAGAGCAAGATTGCAGCACCGATAAGGATTGCCAAAGTCGAAGTCTCACCGAACGAACCAGGGATAAAGCCGAGGAACGCATCGAGAGTAGACCACGGCATCGAGCCAGTCGAAGCCAACTGCTCCAAAGCGGTTGCACCAGTAGTTGCATCAGCTGCACCAAACATCTTCCAAGTCGAGTACCAAACGGTCTCACCAGACATCTGTGGAGTGTAAGCGAAGAATACGAATGCACGAGCCAAGACTGCTGGGTTGAAGATATTCATACCAGTACCACCGAAAATCTCCTTACCGAAGATTACAGCGAAAGCGGTACCAAGACCAACCATCCAAAGCGGAGTGCTAACCGGCATTACGAGTGGAATAAGGAGTCCCGAAACGAGGAATCCCTCATTAACCTCGTGACCACGCCACTGAGCTACGGTGAACTCGATACCCAAACCTACGATGTACGAAACGGCAATCATAGGGAGGATGCGAACCAAACCGTAAGCGAAAGCTGTCAAGCCAGCCAAACCTACCTGAAGACCTGTGTTGTAGCAACCGAACAAGAGAGCCGGAACCAAAGCTACGACTACGGTAATCATAGTACGCTTGATATCGTTACAGTCGCGAACGTGCGCACCGTGCTGTGTTGTGGTGTTAGGAACGAACAAGAAGGTCTCGAATGCATCGAAAGTCGAGTGCAAGAAACCGAGTTTGCCACCCTTCGAGAAGGTAGGCTTAACTTTATCTACTAAATTACGAAGTGCCTTCATTACTCCTCCTCCTTTATCATTGTGTTAATACCATTGCGGAGAATCTGCTGAATCTCAATCTTCGATGGGCATACGAACTCGCAAAGTGCCAAGTCCTCCTCCACAACCTCGTAGATACCGAGATTCTCCATCTTATCCAAGTCGCCAGCCAAGCAAGCCTTAACGAGGTGTACAGGATATACGTCCATTGGCAAATACTTCTCGTAGAGGTCATTCATTACGAATGCACGCTCACCACCATTGAGATTGGTGTCGAGGTTGTACTTGCGGCAAGGGAACAACCACGAGAAGTATGCACGCGATACCGAGAACTTCTTGAAACGTGGCATTGCCCAACCGAGCAACTCATAGTCGTCGCCCTCAGGGATTGCTGTAATCTGGTTTGCATTTACACCGAGGAAGCCCTCCTTGCCAACATTGCGACCAGTGAGAACATTACCTGAGATGATACGAGCGTGCTCGTTCGAGAGCTTACCACCGAGGATAGACTCAATCGAAGCACCAGCGATAACCTTGTAATACTTAGGCTCAGCTACACACGAACCCGCAACTGCAATTACGCGACTCATATCAACCTTACCTGTGATGAACAAGCGACCGAGAATTGCAACATCCTGAATGTTCAAAGTCCAAACCTTCTCGCCCTTGTTGATTGGGTCGATGTGGTGGATTTGAACACCTACGTTACCTGCTGGGTGCTTACCCTTGAATGCGTGCAACTCCACGCCCTCAATCTCAGGCTTTGGAGCAACTGCATTGTACGAAAGGTGAACCTTGCCATCGGTCAAACGACGCAATACATCAAAGCCCTTCTGCAATGGTTGCTGCGACGATGCCAAAGCAAAGTCGTAATCAGTTGCAAGAGGTGCACTGTCGAACGCCGACACGAAAATAGCCTTTGGCTTATCGCTTGGCGAAGCCACAATTCCGTAAGGACGCTGAACAAACATCGTCCACAAACCCGATTCGAGCAAAAGTTCAATAATCTGCTCACGCGATGCTTTCGAAAGGTCGAGCGAAGGGAACTGCTTGTAAGCAATCTCCTCGTCTGCGGTAACAACTACCGAGAGGATCTTACGCTTCTCACCACGATTGACAGCAGCTACAGTACCGCTGACAGGCGAAGTAAAGAGAACCTCCGGACGCTTCTTGTCGAAGAAGAGCGGAGAACCAGCCTCTACCTTGTCACCTACCTTAACGAGCATCTTAGGAGTTACACCCTCGAAATCGAGTGGTGATACAGCATACTCCGAAGCCTTCGGAGCATTGACGATAGTCTTTGCTGCCTCTCCCTGCAAGCGAATATCCAAACCTTTGCAAAGTTTAATGATTTTCGACATGTTTTTTTTGTTTTGTTAAGTGAGTTAATTAAAAAATGTTATTTTGTAAAAATAAATCTCTTTTGGGAACGTTATTGGTTCCTACCCATAAAATCGCCCGCGAAGATACGAATTTTTTCGCCTCGTTATACTCTTTTGTGTTATTTTTTTCACAATTATTGCAATTTTTGGTTATCTTCGCACTTGATATGATAACCGATATCCATACGCATAATGCACGAAATCACGCGCAAACCATTGAAATTGTGGGCATTCACCCTTGGCACGCACTCGAAGCCGACCTCTCGGCAGTCGAGGCACGCATTGCCGATGTGGACGCTGTAGGCGAGATAGGTTTGGACTTTGCGTGCGATGTTCCGCGCGAGGTGCAAATGGCTCTTTTTAGAGCTCAACTCGCCATTGCGGAGAGGCTCAAAAAGGCTGTTGTTTTGCACTGCGTCAAGGCCTTCGAGGAGGTGATGAAAGTATTGTCGGAGCATCGTCTGCAAGCAGTAATTTTTCACGGTTTCATCGGCTCGGTTGAGCAGGCGCAACGTGCTGTGAAACAAGGATATTACCTATCATTTGGTGAACGTACATTTCGCTCTCCCAAGACCATCGAAGCACTGCGCTCCACCCCACTCTCCTCTCTCTTTGTCGAGACCGACGAGAGCCCGACTCCAATCGAGGATATCTACGCCCGAATTGCCGAATTGCGAGGTATCTCCGTTGCTGAACTCATCCGCACCACCGAGGATAATTTCAAGAGAATTTTTAATTCTTAATTTTTAATTTTTAATTGAATTTACTACCTTTGTGTTAAAGGTAGTGAATTTATGTGGCTTGAACGAAGCAAACTCCTCTTTGGCGAGGAGAAATTAGATATCCTGCAAGGGGCAAATGTGCTGGTCGTAGGACTTGGCGGCGTGGGTGCTTACGCGGCAGAAATGTTGGTACGTAGTGGTATCGGAAAAATGACCATTGCCGACTCGGACTGCGTGGGCGAGAGCAATATCAACCGCCAACTTATAGCCCTACACTCCACCATTGGTCGCCCAAAGAGCGAGGTGCTGGCAGAGCGTCTGCTCGACATCAACCCTAAGCTCGAATTGAGGATAGTAAATGACTATATCAAGGATGAAAAGACCGACCTACTACTCGACAGTGAAATGTTTGATTATGTGGTAGATGCAATAGACACTCTCTCGCCAAAACTCGCCCTGATAAAGGGTTGTTTAGACCGAGGTTATCCCGTTGTGAGTTCGATGGGGGCGGGGGCAAAGTTGGACCCTACGAAGGTTGAGATTGCCGACATCTCGAAGACGCACCACTGCCCATTGGCGCATATGCTGCGCAAGCGACTACATAAGATTGGTATTCGCCGAGGTTTCAAGGCGGTATTCTCGGCAGAGCCACCCGTTGAGGGGGCGATGATATTGTGCGAGGAGCAAAACCATAAGTCGCAGGTTGGTACGGTGTCGTATATGCCAGCAACATTTGGCATTGCTTGCGCTTCGGTGGTTGTGAGAGAACTCACAATACAAATTGAGAATTGAAAATTGAGAATTGAGAATTATTTTTGACTATGAAGATTGTTTTCCTTGATGAGTATTCTTTGGGCGATATGGATTTGTCGCCTATTAAGCAGTTGGGCGAATATGTAGGTTATGACCGCACCTCGAAGGAGCAGGTGGTAGAGCGCTGCAAAGATGCGGAGGTGGTGATTTGCAACAAGACATTATTGCGCGAGGAGACACTTCGAGCGTTACCCAAGTTGCGTTTTGTGGCAATTGCCGCTACGGGAATGAACAATGTGGATTTGGATGCAGCAGCAGAGTTAGGCATCGGAGTGAAGAATGTGGCGGGCTACTCGACCTCTTCGGTAGCAGAGGCGACAATGACCTTCGCTCTCTCGCTGCTGAAGAACACCGAGTATTTCGACAACTACTTCAAGGGGGGAGCATACGCTGCAACCGAGGATATCTTCCACTTTGGTCGTCCTGTGCGACAGTTGCGAGGCTCGAAGTGGGGCGTTATCGGAATGGGCGCCATAGGTCGCGAGGTTGCACGATTGGCATCGGCATTTGGATGCGAGGTGGCATACACCTCGACTTCGGGAGCAGTACGCAAGGAGGATTATCCGCAGAAGTCACTCGAGGAGTTGCTCACCTGGGCTGATATAGTTTCGATTCACTGTCCTCTCACACCTACGACAAAGGGTTTGATTGGCGAGAAGGAGTTATCAATGATGAAGCCTACATCTATTATTATAAATGTAGCTCGCGGAGGTATTATTGACGAGGCTGCACTCGCCAAAGCATTGAACGAGAAGGCTATTGCTGGAGCAGGTCTCGATGTATTCTCGCGTGAGCCACTGCACGAATCACCACTCTACAACCTCAACGACAACTACACTCTCGTTGCCGCGCCTCACACGGCCTGGGCTGCAGACGAGGCGAGAAAGGTGCTGATCGAAAAGATTGCAGAGAATATCAGCGAGTACCTCGGGAAATAGACGAGAGACGAGAGAAAACGAAGAAGGAATTTCGTAAAATTCCTTCTTCGTTATTTTTTACACCGAAAATCGTAAATGATTGAGCTATTTTTGTGCGATGCTAGGCGACTGAAGCGGAGCATACTAAAACGTATGTGAGCATTTCGGCGACCGACGCACTCGTGCAAAAAGAGCCAATCAGAACGATTTTAATACTTAGGGTAGATGTCTGGCGAGGCTATACGAATATATGAACCGCCAATGTAACTTGCTGTTGCGACAATGCGGGCAGCCTTGAATGGGCGAGGGTTGATGAGTTCTACGTGTCCAACCTCGTTGAGTTCGGCTACGCGCTCGAAGGTTACTCCATCCTCGCTAAGCTCGAGGTAGCCACCAGGGAAGAGGCGCGATGGCGATGCGAAGTAGCCAGCATAGAACTTCACCTTGCGGCACTCTACCACCTCCTCAAATTCGAAGAGCAACCAGTCGCCTGCGTGGCAAGTGCGCGAGGTATGCATCTGTTTATCGTACTTCGCCACTCTATCGTAACCTCGCTTCGGATTCTCGGGTATTGAAGAGGTGAGTTTCACCTTCGGCTGAATGGTCTTGTAGTGCGACTTATGGGCAATCTCAGGAGACTTTGCGCCACGATACTCTGCCCAGAAAATATACTTGGCAGGTTTGTTGGTGCAGATAGCCTTTCTGTATTTGTAGACCTCGCCTGTGCTATCGTCACGGTAGTATATGGTGCTATTATCAATCTTCTCTACCGAGAGCAAACCATCTTTGTACTTTAGAGTCGGAGGTGTGATGCGGAAATTAAGTCCCATATCCACCATACGGTCATAGTGGCGCGCATATAGACGCGAGTGGAACTCCTCCCATTCGCCACCGCCATTCTTACCCCAGCCGAGCTCTGCCAAGGCGCAGAGACGAGGAAAAGTCTGATACTCGATAAAATCGAGTGAGGTATCACCGCCCTGCGAGAGGAATGACTCGCTCCAATATGGCGCTTCAAAGCCCTTCACAAGGGCAACCTCCTCGGGAGTAAAGCCCTCCTTCGCAAAGTCGAACGAGTAGGTCTTGCGAAGATCGAACGCACCGCCCCAAATAGGGCCAACCTCGTGAGCACTCTGGCGCATATCAAAGTAGAAGAACTCCTGCGGCATAAAGATGGTCTGATAGCCCTTCATCATCACCTGCTTGCAGACTTTAGCACTCTTCCAGCCGTGCACCAACGCCTCCTTTGACAAACCACCGCCAAATGCAGCCTCGTTCCACACCGAAGGGGTTTTGCCATACTTGGCGAGGATTGCCTGGATGCGGCTGATGAACATATCCTCCAACTTGTAGCCGTCAGTATAGCCACGCTTCTTTAGCCACGCCGAGCAATCTGGACACCTCTTCCACTGCGACATATTCACCTCGTCACCACCGATGTGAAAGTAGCGCGAAGGGAACAAGAGGCACACCTCTGCCAAAATCTCCTCGAGAATCTTGTAGTTCGACTCCTTGGTTGCGCAGACAACATTGCGGTTGTCGTAGTTGCCATTCACATCCAACTCATCGTTTGTATAGTTGCAGAGCATCTGCGGATAGAGGCGCATCAACGCCTCGCTATGACCTGGGAGGTCGATCTCGGGAATAACCTCGATATTACGCGCTGCAGCGTAGGCAACCACCTCCTTGATATCATCTTGGGTATAGTAGCCACCATACTTCTCGCCCCAGTTTCCGAGCGAAGAGCGCAATGGCGAGTCACCACCGCGAAATCCCACCACCTTTGCAAGGTTGGGGTGCGATTTAATCTCGATGCGCCAACCCTGATTGTCGGTCAAATGCCAATGGAACTTATTGAGTTTGTGGTATGCCATATAGTCGATATAGCGTAGCACATTCTCCTTGCTCATAAATGTGCGCGCCACATCGAGCATAAAGCCACGATAAGCAAACTTTGGTTTATCGACCACATCGCAGCCACGCACTACGGCAGGGAGCGGCATCTGCTTGGTGTAGACCTCGCTTGGCAAGAGTTGCAATAGAGTCTGAATAGCATTGAACATACCACCGTAGTCGCTTGCCGAGAGCTCTACCCTATCGCGCGTCACCGAGAGTCTATATGCCTCCTCGCCGTAACCCTCAACGAATTTAAGAGCTACATAATTGCTCTTTGGTGCACACCTCGAGAAATATTTCAAAGGGACATACTCCTGCAGGTAGCCTGCCAATGGCGCAAACGCTTCGTCTTCACAGACAAGTGTTGTGGAAGACAATAGGACAAATGCTTCCGAGTGTTTAGTCACAGATTGCGGTTGTGGAACAATAGCCACCGCAAAAGCTGAATAGGCAATAGCCACAACAGCTACCGCACTCAATAGAACTTTTCTCATTGTAGTATTTTTGGTTTAATAGTTTCTTCGCACTATCGCGCCTCGGGTTGACTCTGAGCCACACAATAGTTGCGGAAATCCTCCCACTTGTAGAATGGATAGCAATCAGTCCTGACAGGGATACGGATATCGCGCTCGCTATGCAACATTCTCACTAACACCTCGCCCTGCTTATTGCGATAGAAGACAAACTGCACATTCACAGACATTGAAGATACTCGGCTATCGCACCACACCTCGGGCAGACGCTCAATCTCGGCAAAAGAGATACGGCCATCACAACCTTCGGCGTGAAGAATTGCGAGCAATGGAATTACTGCCGAGTCGTGTCCAAAACGCAGAGTTGCTGCTTCGGTGCCATTCTCGCCCGATATAACTCTATCTGCGCGCTCGATAATATCGCGCAAGAGGAGTTTACCATCTTGATTGCGGACATCGCCAAAGTCGATAGATGGTCCATAGGTCAAATATCGGCGAACATTGAAGAGATGCCACATCTGGTAACGCTCTGGCTCGGTAAACATATCGTGCAACTCGGGCAGATTGTCGAAATCCTGCACAATCATCGCCAAATCGTGGATATTACCCATAAAGCCATAGGTGCTATTACTTTTGTAGGTCGAGCATATCAACTTCACAGCATAGTCGTAGTCGGAGAAGATACGGCAGATAAACTCCTTGTCGCGAGTCTGCTCCATCTGGTACTGTTTTGCGATGGCGCGAGCCTTCTTATAGAAGGTATCCATATTCTTCTCGGGGCGAGTGATATCAATATCGTGAAGACTCGCCGAGCGCGAAATATCGAGATTGGGGCGCAACTCTTTGAGTCGCTCGGTAAATGCCGCCATACTCATCACATTGCGAACAAATGGCGAGGAGATGCAAGTGATATGATTCACACTCTTATTCGCAAAGACTTGGGGATAAGCTTTGACCATACGCTCGGCAATACCTCTATGTTCGCGCTCACCACGCTCGGAGAGGTCTCCAGCACGCAAATTTGCAACATCGGCAATAATTCTTACGCGGCGCATAAGTTCGCGGCCCTGCTCGGTGAGTTTGCCGTCTCGGTTAGCCTGCTCCAGCATATCGGCTGGTTGATCGTACTTCTCTTGTGCGGTATGGTAGCGAGAGCCGTGACGACCATAGTGTGAAATATAGAACGGTTTGTAGCCACGAGGTGGCTGTGCAACACTATGCTCCGTAACCGTATAGGCGATATAGATACCTCCTGCAAGATTTGGATTTGCTGCAATATCCTCGCGCATACTCTTTTGTCCGTAGCTATAGATGGTTATACCCAATACGGAAATACATAGAAGTAATACTCTTTTCATATCTATTTGTAGACTAATGTTTCAAATGCAAATTTACGAAAAAAATGATAATTATCGATTTTTTTGGTAGAATGATAGAAAATTTTGTTATATTTGTCTTACCAAACTATATAACCTTATAACTACTATGAACGGAAAAGTAAAATGGTTCGACCCTAAAAAGGGATACGGATTTATTATTGCCGAGGACGGCAGTGAAATTTTTGTACACTATACAGGAATCGTCAAGGAGGGTTTCAAAGCTTTGAACGAGGGCCAGCTCGTAACTTACGAAGTTGGCGAAGGTGGCAAAGGTGTGCAAGCGGTAAATGTACAACTCGTACCTAAGGCTGAATAGCCGAACATCACTCCAAACAAATATGGGTATCCTCTCGATACCCATATTTTTATTATGTATTTATAATGTAACCTTGATATATGCTGCTCCGCTCGCCTCAGCCGCTTCGATACCCACAGGCGAATCCTCGAAAATTAGAGTTTCGGCAGGGGTGACACCCTCTATCGCCATAGCCTTTAGAAAGGCTTCGGGCGATGGTTTTGGCTCTAACGCATCACTCGATGTGAGCATACCATCAACTTCGTTGGCGATACCCAAGTAGTGCATTACATTCTCGATATTCTCCTTCTGCCCCGTAGAGACAATCCACACCTTGCCACCTTGCTTGCGGAAATCCTGCGCGAAGTTCCAGAGTGGCTCATTCAGATATACCGACTCAAAACAAGATGGATAGAGAGCTATCTTACGCAGGCGGATATGGTCAATCTCTGCCTCATCGGTTATGCCAATTTCGCGCAAAAAATCGGGACAGCGCATACGGAAGTAGCGACTCTTATACTCCTCCGTATCGAGTTCGGTGCCCTGCTCACGCAATGCCAAAACATAGGCATTCATATTTGCATCTTCGGTCGAAGCGAGAGTACCGTCAAAGTCGAGAATTATAAGTTTTAACTGCATTGTAAATTGCTTTAATCGAATGACTGCATACCCGACTGCGCGATACGCATAATGCGCTGATACTCATCGGGAGTAAGCTCCATAAAGAAGTAGTGAATAGGATCGACACGAGTGCCATCGTGGCGCACCTCATAGTGGAGATGTGGAGCAAGCGACAATCCGGTATTACCCGAGAGTGCGATGATATCACCTCGCTGAACTCTCTGACCTCGTTTAACCTTCACACTTTGGAGATGGCTGTACGATGTTGTGTAGCCATTGCGATGGTCGATAACAACGGTAATACCCGAGGTTGAAGTCTTACCTTTTATCTCTTTGACAACGCCATCTGCCGTTGCAAAAATACGAGTACCTTCGGGTACGGCATAGTCCACACCCTGATGCTCCTGCAAGGTTCGATAGAACGGGTGCATAAGTGTTCCATAGGCAGCCGTAAGCAGTGTCAACTCGTGATTTGTAACGGGTTGAATTGAAGGTATATTGTTACGCTTGGTGCCGACAATCTGCAACTCTTCGTTTAGTGTTGTATAGCTACGCTCCAACGCCGCAGTTTTGCTATCCAACTCACCGAGAGAGGTCTCAAGCATTTCGGTCATATCGCGATTGCTCTTTGCAAGAAGCGACTCGTGCAACTCCACGCGTTTATTGTTGTATTCAGAGTCGAAATCGTATGGTTCCGAATCGAACATTATCGCAAAGATATTACGGTCGCGCTCTACTATATTATCTACCACTACCGAGAGGGTATCGTACTCTGCAACAAGGGTTTCGTACTCCGCCTTGAGCCTGTCGGTCGAGTGACGCAGATCGTACTCGGCAGGGGTATCAAAGAGGAGGGAGAATAGAGCATAGTAGAGTATGGCCGCACCGAGCCACGCCAACGCTTGTAGTGCGCGGCGGCCCTTGCTTTGTCTCCTATTTTTATTGCGATAGACCATATCTCTAACTTCCATCATTTGTTCCATCATCGGTCTCGAGGTCGGAGTTGTACTTCATATTCTCCATCAACTGACGATACTCATCGCTTGTCATATTACGATTGAAGTAGTTCACCGGATTGACCTGTTTACCGCGATATATCACCTCGTAGTGGAGGTGTGGACCCGTAGAACCTCCCGTTGAGCCAACCTCTCCGATAAGTTGTCCACGCTGCACCTTATCGCCAGGTTTTACAAACATCTTGAGTAGATGTGCATAGCGAGTTTTGTAACCGAATTTATGATTTATCAATATCTGACGACCATATCCTCTACGGCGCTTGCCCTGCGAAACCTTCTCGACAACGCCATCACCCGTAGCGTAGACCGGAACACCCGAATCGGTGGACATATCCACACCCTTGTGCATAGTACGAATCTTTAGAATTGGGTGCTTTTGGCGCATACCAAAGGCGTAAAACGCCTTCAACTTGGTACGGTCGATAGGCCATATCGCAGGTATGGCGAGAGACATCTGCTCCTTATCCTTTGCCAACACTTGCAACTCGTCCAACGAACGAGAGGTTGCATAGGTTTGGCGCATTACGGCATCGAACGAACGCCAAGTCGAAGCCATTATCTCGGAATACTCATCGCCTTCGATATGCTCATATTTCGAATCGGGATAAGGGTTGTAGACACCTGGTATAACGAGGGTGTCGCTCGAGAATAGTCGGCGGTAGACATAGTGATCGCGGTGACGAATCTCCTGCAACTTGCTCTGCAACGAAGCTATACGATCCTGAAGAATCTCGTACTTCATCACAATCTCGCGATTCTCCGCTGCAATATGGTGCATCTTTGGGGTGTAGAAGAGGTAGGAAATTGCCATATTCACGATAGATATAACGATGAATCCAATCAACACTTGTCGCAAAATGTTGTATCGGTTTCTTCGTTTCGAGCTATTTTTCGCTACCGCTATATGGTTATTCTCGCCTCGCAATGCAAAAAACTTTCATTTAATGGTGCAAAATTAACTATAATTTTGTACTTTTGCAACCGATTTCGCGCGCGTATATGCGTGGATATACGCGAACACTATTATAACGAATTGAGATTTAACTTATTACATATGATGAATTCTAAACAAATCCGCCAGGCGTTTCTCGATTTCTTCGCAGAGAAACAGCACTTGATTGTGCCATCGGCTCCGATGGTAGTTAAGAATGACCCGACTTTGATGTTTACAAATGCGGGTATGAACCAATTTAAGGATATTTTCCTCGGCAATGCTGAGCGCAAGTCTCCACGAGCTGCCGACTCGCAGAAGTGTCTTCGCGTTTCGGGTAAGCACAACGACTTGGAGGAGGTAGGTCACGACACCTATCACCACACAATGTTCGAGATGCTCGGTAACTGGTCGTTCGGCGACTACTTCAAAGCTGAGGCTATTGCTTGGGCTTGGGAGCTCTTGACCGAGGTCTACAAGTTGCCAAAGGAGCGTATGTACGCAACCGTATTCGAGGGTTCGGAGGAGGATGGTGTACCATTCGACCAGGAGGCTTACGATTTCTGGAAGGAGCGCTTACCTGAGGATCACATTATCCGTGGTAACAAGCACGACAACTTCTGGGAGATGGGCGAGACTGGCCCTTGCGGTCCTTGTAGCGAGATTCACTTCGACCTTCGTGACGAGGCAGAGGTTGCCGCTAAGCCAGGTCGTGAGATGGTGAATATGGGACACCCACAAGTTATCGAGATTTGGAACCTTGTATTTATGCAGTTCAACCGCAAGGCTAATGGCTCGTTGGAGTCGTTGCCTGCAAAGCACGTTGATACTGGTATGGGCTTCGAGCGCTTGTGTATGATTATGCAGGGCGTGAAGTCGAACTACGATACCGATGTTTTCCAGTCTACTAACAAGGTATTGGCTGAGATGTCGGGCAAGAGCTACGGCAAGGAGGAGGCTGTAGATGTTGCAATGCGTGTTATTGCCGACCACTTGCGTGCTATCGCATTCTCGATTGCTGACGGTCAGTTGCCATCGAACGTTAAGGCTGGTTATGTTATCCGCCGTATCTTGCGCCGTGCAGTGCGTTACGGATACACCTACCTCGGCTTCAACGAGCCATTTATCTGCCGCTTGGTGCCAACATTGGTTGCACAGATGGGCGAGCAATATCCTGAGTTGAAGGCTCAGCAGTCGCTCGTTGAGCGCGTTATCGAGGAGGAGGAGGCATCGTTCCTCCGCACCTTGGCGACAGGTATCAACCTCTTGGAGGGTGTTATCAAGGAGTGCAACGGTAAGATTTCAGGCAAGAACGCATTCTTGCTCTACGATACATACGGATTCCCAATCGACTTGACAGAGCTTATTGCGAAGGAGCAGGGCGTAGAGGTTGATTTGGCAGAGTTCGAGAAGGAGTTGCAGGCACAGAAGGAGCGTTCGCGTAATGCTGCGGCTCAGGATATTGACGACTGGAAGGAGATTCTCCCAGAGGCAAAGAACGAGGAGTTTATCGGTTACGATCACCTCGAGGCTGACGTTCGCATCGCTCGTGTTCGTAAGGTGCAGACCAAGAATAAGGTTTCGTACCAGATGGTATTCGACAAGACTCCATTCTATGGCAACTCGGGTGGTCAGGTAGGTGATACCGGCTATATCGAGTCGGCAAACGAGAAGATTGAAATTGTCGCTACCGAGAAGGAGAATGGTCTTATTATCCATATCGCACAAAGTTTGCCAGAGAACTTGGAGGCAGAGTTCCACGCAGTGGTAAACCCTGCAAAGCGTCAGTGTTCGGCAAACAACCACACCGCAACCCACCTTCTCCACGCTGCATTGCGTAAGGTGTTGGGTTCGCACGTAGAGCAGAAGGGCTCGATGGTGTCGCCTGACTCTCTTCGTTTCGACTTCTCGCACTTCCAGAAGATGACCGATGAGGAGATTCGTGCAGTAGAGCGTGAGGTTAACGAGAAGATTCGCTTGAACTCGCCACTCGATGAGAATCGTGAGGCTACACAGGAGGAGGCTCAGGCAGCAGGTGCTATGATGCTCTTCGGTGAGAAGTATGGCGATAAGGTGCGTATGGTACGCTTTGGTGAGTCAGTAGAGTTGTGCGGTGGTACCCACACTTCGGCTACTGGTAATATTGGTATGTTCAAGATTGTATCGGAGTCGGCTATTTCGGCTGGTGTTCGCCGTATCGAGGCCGTAACTGGCGAGAAGGCAGAGGCTGCAATCTACGCAGCTCAGGATTTGCTTGCACAGCTTGGTGAGATGCTTGGCAACTCGCAGCTTGTACCTGCAATCAAGCGTTTGGTTGAGAGTAACGAGTCGTTGGCGAAGGAGGTTGAGGCTATGCAGAAGGAGCAGCTCAATGCTATCACCGAGAAGATCGTTGAGAATACATCGGAGGAGAATGGCTACTTCGTAGTTGCTCGTCAAATGAATCACTCGGCAGACTTCGTTAAGAACTTGGCTTACAATTTGCGCGCTCGCAAGTCGAACCTCGTTATGGTTATCGGCTCGGCAGTAGCAGGCAAGGCAACCTTGACCATTATGCTCGGCGACGATGTTGTCGCTAAGGGTGTAGATGCAGGTGCAGTAGTTCGCGAGGCTGCAAAGGCTATCCAGGGCGGTGGTGGCGGTCAGAAGTTCTTCGCTACCGCTGGCGGTAAGAACCCTGACGGCTTGAACGAGGCAATTGAGAAGGCAAAAAGCCTTATTCTTAACAGCCTAAATTAAGAATTGAGAATTAAGAATTGAGAATTAAGAATTGAGAATTAAGAATTGAGAATTAAGAATTGAGAATTATAAATTATTACAGATATGGCTAACAAAGTATTATTGATGATTTTGGACGGTTGGGGAATTGGAAACCACACTAAGTCCGATGCTATTTATTCGACAAATCCTGAGTTTATCAACGCTCTCACAGCGGCAAATCCGCACGCAGAGTTGCGTACCGATGGCGAGAATGTAGGTCTTCCAGAGGGACAGATGGGTAACTCGGAGGTAGGTCACCTCAATATCGGCGCAGGTCGTGTTGTATATCAGGACCTCGTGAAGATTAACCGTGCTTGCCGCACTGGTTCAATCCTCGAGAATAAGGAGGTTGTTGCAGCATTCGAGTATGCAAAGCAGAATGGTGTGAATGTTCACTTTATGGGCCTTTTGTCGGATGGTGGTGTTCACTCGTCAATCGACCACCTCTTCACCTTGTGCGACATCTCGAAGCACTACGGCATAGAGAATACATTTGTACACTGCTTTATGGATGGTCGTGACACCGACCCTAAGAGCGGTAAGGGCTTCGTTGAGGCTTTGGAGGCACATATGGCAAAATCTACTGGCAAGATTGCTTCGATTATTGGCCGTTACTACGCAATGGACCGCGATAAGCGTTGGGAGCGTGTGAAGATTGCTTACGACTGCTTGGTTGATGGTGTAGGCGAAAAGGCTACCGATATGGTTGGTGCCGTTGAGGCTTCGTATGCTGAGGGCGTAACAGACGAGTTCATCAAGCCTATCGTTGCAGTTGACGCAGAGGGTAACGCAATCGGCACTATCAAGCCAAACGATATGGTTATCTTCTTCAACTACCGTAACGACCGCGCTCGCGAGATTACCGTAGCTTTGACTCAGCAGGATATGCCAGAGCAGGGTATGCACACAATGCCGCTCTACTACTGCTGTATGACTCCATACGATGCATCGTTCCAGGGTTTGCACATCCTCTTCGACAAGGAGAATGTACAAAATACTTTGGGTGAGTATGTATCTTCGCTCGGTTTGAAGCAGTTGCGTATTGCCGAGACCGAGAAGTATGCACACGTAACATTCTTCCTCAATGGTGGTCGTGAGGAGAAGTTCGAGAACGAGGATCGTATCTTGGTTGCTTCGCCAAAGGTTGCTACCTACGACTTGCAACCAGAGATGAGCGCATACGAAGTGGCAGATAAGTTGGTTGGCGCGTTGGACGAGCAGAAATACGACTTCATCTGCTTGAACTTCGCAAATGGCGATATGGTTGGTCACACAGGTATCTACGAGGCTATTGAGAAGGCAGTTAAGGCTGTAGATGAGTGCGTAGAGAAGGTTGTAACTTCAGCTAAGGCTAATGGCTACGAGGTTGTAATCATCGCCGACCACGGTAACGCTGATAACGCTATCAACGAGGATGGTACACCAAACACTGCTCACTCGTTGAACCCAGTGCCAGTAGTTGTAGTGTCGGAGCGTGTTGCAAAGGTTGAGAATGGTATCTTGGCTGATGTTGCTCCAACCGTACTCGCACTTATGGGCGTTGAGAAGCCAGCTGAGATGGAGGGCCACTCGCTCGTTACTTTGAAGTAATATATATATTATATATAAGTAACCTAACCCGAATTATGAAATCGGTTAAGTATCTATTGACCACAACACTTGTAGCCTTGTCGCTCTGCGCGGCAAAGGCACAAGTGGTTGTTGATGCGAAGGAGGTAGTCGGCAAAATCAAGGTAATGAATGCCGTGAATAATGGACCTCAGATGGCAGGCTCTACCCAGAAAAAGGGCAATGCTCAGGCATACAAGGATGGTGGCTTTGGCTATGCTCGTCTGCACGATGCTCCAATTGCTTGGCGTTGGGCGCATACGGTAGATATCTCGTGTGTGTTCCCGAACTTTGAGGCTGACGAGAATGATCCAAAATCATACGACTTCACCCTAACCGATAAACTTATCAAGGATATCTACAGCACAAACACAAAGGTATTCTATCGCTTGGGACAATCTATCGAGCATTGGCGCAAGAAGTATGGTGTAAATCCTCCTGCCGACTTTGAGAAGTGGGCGCGTATATGTGAACATATCATCCGCCACTATAACGAGGGTTGGAATAAAGGCTTTCACTACAATATCGAGTATTGGGAGATCTGGAATGAGCCAGATATTGATACTGCTAAGGCGAATTTCAAGCGTTCCAATTCACCTATGTGGACAGGTACTGAGAAGGAGTTTTTCCGCCTCTACGAAATTGCTGCAAATCATCTTAATAAGTGCTTCCCTCATTTGAAAATCGGAGGTCCTGCACTTGCAAGTAATTTGGAGTGGGCAGATCGCTTCCTTGCCTATATGTCGAAGAAGGGCGTAGAGTTGGATTTCTTCTCTTATCACCGTTACTTCAGCAAGTTGGAGAAGGCCATACGAATGACCAACGGCGTCAAGGCGTTGCTCGATAAGTATGGCTACTCGAATGCGGAGATGGTTTTCAACGAGTGGAACTATGTAGCCAACTGGACCGATGAGTTCGTTCACTCAATTGAGGTTATCAACTCACACAAGGGTGCGGCGCACACAGCTGCAGTTATGTCTCATTTCCAGGACTCGCCCGTACATATGATGATGTACTATGATGCTCGTCCGGGAACAAGCTTTAATGGTTTGTTTGATTTCTATACTGCACAACCACGCCACGCCTACTATTCGTTATATTCGTGGAAGAAACTTCGTGAATTGGGTACACAGGTAAAGAGCAGTGTTGGAGGCTTGAAGGATTTCTATGCTACTGCAGCAAAGGGTGAGGATGGCAAATTGGCGCTCCTGCTCACCTACTATACCGATGACAGAAATGTAGTTGCACCAAAACGAGTTACCATCTCTTTCAAGAACTTCGAAGTGAAGGAGGCTATTTCGCACGTGACGGATCGCTTCAAGATGCATAGCGAGACACCTATCGAGATAGTAAAGTCGAAAGCTACTATTTTTATGGAGCCAAACTCCTATATATTTATTGAATTAAGATAATTTCCATATAGTTATGTTAAGCAGACAAGTTGCCGCAAAGTTGGCAAACTACGAAACCCCATTCTATCTTTATGATATAGACCTTTTGCATCAGACTCTCGATAGTTTGATGTCAGTGGCTCGTCGTTACGACTATAAAGTACACTACGCTATCAAGGCGAACTATGATCCACGCCTTTTGCAGATTATCCGCGAGCACGGACTTGGTATAGACTGTGCCAGTGGAAACGAGGTAAAGTGCGCCATCGAGGCGGGCTTCGATCCTAAGACCATCGTATATGCAGGTGTAGGAAAGAAGGATAAAGAGATTCGCTATGCCATTGAGCAGGGCATCTTCACCATCAACTGCGAGTCTATCGAGGAGTTATATGTGGTGAACGATATTGCAGGCGATATGGGCAAAGTTATTGATGTAGCATTGCGTGTAAACCCCGATATCGACCCAAAGACTAACCACTGTATCGATACAGGTCAGGCCGACTCAAAGTTTGGTATTTCGTACGAGGAGATTCTCGAAAAAGTCGAGGAGATTAAGGCTCTGAAAAATATTGATGTTATCGGTATGCACATCCATATCGGCTCACAGATTCGTGAGTTGCATGTCTTTGAAAATATGTGCAACAAGGTTAATGTTATCGTTAAGAACCTCACCGATCTCGGCTTCGAGTTGGAGTTTGTAGATGTTGGTGGAGGTCTTGGCGTAAACTACGATATGCCTGAGAATGAGCCTATTCCAAACTTTGCATCGGTATTTGCAATCATCAAGCAGCACTTGAATGTTGGCAAGCGTGAGGTGCATTTCGAGTTTGGCCGTTCGATTGTTGCCGAGTGTGGCGAGCTTATCACGAAGGTTCTCTTCAATAAGACTACCGCAACAGGTCGCCGCCTTGTTATCGTTGATGCAAGTATGACCGAGCTTATCCGCCCAGCACTCTATGGCTCGTACCACAATATCGAGAATATCACCTCGGAGAGCGAGCAGCGCAAGAAGTACACAATCGTAGGTACAGCGTGTGAGTCCACCGATGTATTCGATGAGAATGTGTCGCTACCTATCACCAAGCGTGGCGACTTGCTCACACTCAAGACTGCTGGAGCCTATGGTATGTCAATGGCTTCGCGCTACAACCAGCACGATCTTCCGGGAGCTGTATACTCCGACGAGTTGTAGTACATTCAACTATATAGCAATTTAGAGATCTATTATTTTATATGAGAGCCTGGCTAATAGAAACTTATTAGCCAGGCTCTCATATTTTAGGCATTATTCTAATCAGAATTACTCTTTATTCTTCTTCAACCACTCCAAACGGCGAAGGTCCGGCAAGTGGGTAATCTTGAACTCCTCGAAACGAGCCTCAAAGCCCTTACCGTCTGGGCAAGCCGCCATCATACCAACCATAACAGGCGTATTATCCGCAAGGTGGCAGTTACGCATCATTGTGTAGTTCTTGTCGTCGAACGAGTAGAAAATCTCCACCGCATCGAGTCGTCGCACAGCCTTGATCCAAATATGGTCAATCGGCTTATCGAGAGTAATGACCGACCAATCGCTTGTGTGATGAGTCACCACGCACGAAATGTTGTACTTGCCATCGACAAACTCAATACCCGCCTTGATGTAGTTCTCCTTGTCGGCACGCAACATCAGACCAGCCTGGTCGAAGCGCACCTTGTAGTCGCCCGAAATCTTGACTTTTACCTCGAACTCACCACCGCGAGTAGTGTAGAGGAACGGAGCATCATCAACGGTAAAACCATAGTGAGATATGCGCCAGTAGTCACTTTGAGGTGTTACCTGCATCGTGAGTTTGTTGTTTTTTATACTCCACGCCTCCGGCTCATTAAACCACTGCATACGATCGAGTGTCTGCGCCTGCACCGCCAACACAGACACCACCATTGCCAAGAAAATGGTAATTCGTTTCATTGTAGGGATAATTTATTGTTTGCGTGTTAAAAATTCTCCTCTATGTATTTAAGCAATTTTGCGGCGCTCGCATTAGACAGATTCATACCGCCTCTTGGAGCCATCTGCAAACCATTTTCTAAAAGGTGAGGAAGCGACATTTTATTCGTATGACTCTCTGCTAATAAATGAAGTTTTACAAATCTATTATGAGCCTTCGCTGCTTCGAAATCACTTTCATCAACATAAAACTCTTTTTCTTTCTCAAATTCAGAATTATATTGAGCATCGTGCGCTTCTACTGATAACTTATATTTTATACAACTATCTGGACTTGATAGGTATATATACACGATGTCGCCTTTTTGAATTTTATAATTTTGAGTCCAATATATCTCATTGTATTCTTTAAGACACCCATCTACATCAAAGAACTTGCTATTAGCAGGTAACAACCAAGTAATGACCTTCTCACGAAGTGCAGTTGATTTTTCTACGCAAGGTTTATCTGCTTTTCCTACTACTACTTGCTTAAAAACCTCTTCAATCTCCGCATCATCAAGCAATAATGCAACCTCCTTGAAAATTGCAAGAGCCTCATCAGGCGCAACATTAAAGAACTCCCTATTGTTGCGAATACGCAGATTTGTAAAGCGTTCGATGTAATGGTGGATAAGTTTTTCCGCTTCCGAATACTTCACAGTTTTCAGCGTTGCATAAATCTCAAACGGCAATGGCACTGCGGTATTATCTAACTCTTTCGAGCGAATATTAACAGGGCGAGAACTCTTACCAATCTTTACCCAATCCTCCTTAAAGCTTGGATTGGTCAGAATATATACATAACCAGCTTCTTTCATTATATTTAGTTTTGAATTACACAAAGTTAGGCAAAATTTGTTTAATTACAAATTTTACTTACTGCCTATCGCCACTATTACCCCTAACGACCCTACTCGTGAGCTTAACTTGCCGAGCATCGCTTTGCGATTTCGCTCGGCTTAAATCGGC
>JAZOWM010000052.1:0-2583 GCA_045659225.1 Alistipes sp. | reverse complement strand
ACTGCCAAGAACTCCTCCAAGTCCTTCTCCAAAATCTCGTTTGCCTGACGGAGCAAATATCCGTTTGCAGTATCTACAACATCGGTCGAGGTCAAGCCGTAGTGTACCCACTTACGCTCCTCGCCGAGTGTCTCCGATACGGCACGAGTAAATGCCACAACATCGTGGCGAGTCTGCTCCTCAATCTCCTTGATGCGGTCAATCGAGAACGACGCCTTCTCCCACAACTTCTGAACATCCTCTGCTGGCACTACGCCCAACTTGCTCCAAGCTTCCGAAGCCAAAATCTCAACTTTGAGGTATGCGCTGAACTTGTTGTGCTCTGTCCACACATCACGCATAACCTTTCTGCTATATCTTTCAATCATAGTAAGTTATATTAGTTTATTTAATTATTCGGTTTAACTTCAATCCCAAGTTCCAAAAATCGTAAATGGTTGAGCTATTTTTGTGCGAAGCAAGGTGATGAAAGCGGAGCATACTATGGCGTATGTGAGCATTTCAGAGTCCGCAGATTCGTGCAAAAAGAGCCAATCAGAACGATTTTATTTAATAATTCTGTTTAGGTAACACTCGATGGTGTTTTTCATAAGCATTGTAATGGTCATAGGGCCTACGCCACCAGGTACGGGAGTGATGAACGATGCCACCTCCTTCGCCTCGGCAGTAGCCACATCGCCACACAATTTTCCCGTTTCAGTGTCGCGATTTACGCCCACATCGATAACCACTGCGCCAGGCTTAATCATATCGGCGGTAATAAGGTGCTTGCGACCAACCGCAGCAACCAATATATCCGCCTCACGGCACACTGCACCCAAGTCGGCAGTGCGAGAGTGAGCGATAGTAACCGTAGCATTGGCATCGAGCAAAAGCTTAACCATCGGTTTGCCCACGATATTGCTACGACCTACTACAACAGCCTTCTTACCTGCGATATCAAAACCGCACTCAGCAATCATCTGCATCACACCTTTTGGTGTGCAAGGCACGATACAAGGCTTTCCGAGCCACAAATTTGCCACATTATGGGGGTGGAAGCCATCGCCATCTTTTTCAAGAGCAATAGCATCAATTACGCGCTCCTCGTCGATATGCTTCGGCAATGGCAACTGCACCAACACACCATCAGTCACTGCATCGGCATTCAAGCGGTCAATCTCCGCCAAGAGAGCCTCCTCGGTAGTGTCGGCTGGCATTGTGATAAGCTCACTCTTGATACCCACCTCCTCGGCAGCCTTAATCTTGCCACGCACATAGGACTGACTTGCAGGATTCTCGCCCACCAAAATCACCGCCAACGAAGGCACACGACCATATTTCGCAGCGAGAGTCTTAACCTCCTCTGCCATTTCGCCCTTCAAGCGCAACGACAACTGCTTTCCATCAATAATATTTCCCAAAACTTTTTAGCTATTAGCCATCAGCTTATTTAACAATTCTTGCAAAAATCTCGAAAATCGGAGGTGATTGAGGAAATTTTGTGCGTTGTGCAGTAGCGGAAACCGCAGCATACTTGGGCGTATGTAAGGATTTACGCTGCAAGCAAGGTACAAAATTTACCAATCAGAACGATTTTACTTAAAGGCCTTGTGTCCGATATCTGTACGATGGAAGAGGTTCTCACACTCAATTTTTGCAACCTCCTCGTTTGCCTTGCGGTGTGCATCAGCAAGGGTTGCACCCTTTGCCACAACGAACAATACACGACCTCCTGCAGTGACCAACTCGCCATCCTTAACGGCTGTACCCATATGGAAGACAGTACCATCGACCTTCTCGGTGCCACGAATTGCAAAGCCCTTAGCGTAGTCGCCAGGATAGCCCTTCGATGCAAGTACGATACCGAGGGTTACATCCTTACTCCACACAATTTCGGCTGGCTTCTCGCCCTTCGCCACAGCCTCGAACACATTGGCAATATCGCTGTCAATCAACGGCAATACAACCTCTGTTTCAGGATCACCAAAGCGAGCATTGAACTCGATAACCTTCACACCCTGAGGGGTTTTCATTAAACCGCCATAGAGAACACCCGACAATGGACAACCCTCTGCAACCATAGCCTTTGCGGTAGGTCGCATAACCTTCTCCATAGCAAATTCGAGGTCCTCATCGGTAACAAATGGCAACGAAGTGTAGGCACCCATACCGCCCGTATTTGGACCTTTATCGCCATCGAAAGCGCGCTTGTGATCCTGTGCGATAGGCATAGGGTAGACATTCTCGCCCTCTACGAAACACATCAACGAGAACTCTGGACCAGTCAAGAAGTCCTCCACAACCACACGGCCCTTGCCGAATCGGTCATCAAGCAACATATCTCGCAAAGCCTCGCGAGCCTCATCCATAGTTTCGGCGATAACTACGCCCTTACCTGCTGCCAAACCATCATACTTCAACACAGCTGGCAATGGTCGAGCCTCGACATATGCCACAGCCTCATTGTAGTTGTCGAACGCCTTATATCCTGCGGTTGGGATGTCGTACTTCGCCATCAACTCCTTGGCAAACTCCTTGCTCGACTCGATGCGGGCAGCAGCCTTTGTGTGGCCAAAGATTGGCAAGCCTGCCTTGCGGAAC
>JAZOWM010000051.1:0-2361 GCA_045659225.1 Alistipes sp. | reverse complement strand
ACCTGTATTGTGGAGGAACGAACGAGGTTCGATATTGTCGGTATTGCGACCACCTCCTGCCGTAGTATAGAGCAGGTGACCAAGGCACATTGTACCCTCCAACTTGGAGAGTTTCTCCTCGTTGAAAACCTCCTGTACCAGACCGTAGCCACGATGACGATGTATCTCACCGCTTGGCTCTGCGCTTACCATACCGCAGCCTTCCTGACCTCGGTGCTGCATCGAGTGGAGTCCATAATAGACCAATGACGAGGCGTTCTCAACGCCATAAACTCCTAAAACACTCATAAAAAACTCTGTTTTTTAATTGAGAATTGAAGATTGAGAATTGAGGATTATTTTTTATAATCTAATTCTTAATTCTTAACTCTCAATCCTCAATTTACTTTGTAAAGTACGCTACTGCGTTTGCAAAAATGTTCTGACGCTTCTCGCCAGCGATATTCTTGAACAAGCAGTCATCGTAGCGCTCGGTATGTCCCATCTTGCCGAGAATCTGTCCATTCTTCGAGATGATACCCTCGATACCATACGACGAGCCATTAGGGTTGTGTGGAGCGTCGGTGGTTGCGTTGCCCTCCATATCGGCATACTGGAACGCCACCTGACCATTTGCGAACAACTCCTCGGCCATCTCCTCGCTAACCACGAACTTACCCTCGCCGTGGCTCACTGCGATAGAGTGCAAATCGCCAACCTGGAACGACGACAACCAAGGCGATGCAGTAGTGCCGACACGTGTCGAAACAATCTGCGAGATGTGACGGTGGATATCGTTGTGGAAGAGGGTAGGCGACTCGGTAGTCATCATACCCAAACGTCCGTATGGCAACAAGCCCGACTTAACGAGTGCCTGGAAGCCATTGCAGATACCCAAAATCAAACCTCCGCGCTCAATCAAGGCGTGAACTGCAGCGGTTACGGTAGCGTTGTTCAAAACGCTTGCAATGAACTTACCCGAACCATCCGGCTCATCACCCAACGAGAAACCACCACTCAATACGAGGATATGGCACTTGTCGATAGCCTTTGCCATTGCCTCAATCGACTGCAACACATCCTCCGGTGTGAGGTTGCGGAATACGCCGATATGAGTCTCGGCACCCTCACGCTCAAATGCTCGTGCGGTGTCGTAGTCGCAGTTTGTACCTGGGAATACAGGGAGGTAAACCTGCACCTTCTCCACCTTCTCGCCCTTGTATGTAGGGGCTGGGGCGGTGTGGTTGCTCTCGCGGCACTTCTCGCCCGACTTACCCTTGGCAGGGTAGATCTTCTCGAACTTAGCTGTATTTGCAGTGTAGAGCTCTGCCAACGAGAACTTCTCGCCCAAGACCTCAATGCTCTGCTCAGCAACAGTCTCACCAATCTTGATTGCGCCCTTGACTGCCTCCTTAGCCTCGACCAAAATCGAGCCATAAGAGTAGTCGAACAAGGTAGCCTCGTCGCAAGTCAATGTTGCACCAATCTCGTTACCGAACGACATCTTCGCAACAGCCTCTGCTACGCCACCAAAGCCGATAGCGTAACCCGAAACGATATTGCCCTTTGCAATCTCCTCGGTCACCTTCTTGAAGTTAGCCTTCAACTCATCGGTATTAGGTGTCCAATCTACATTTGGAGTGTGCTTAACCAAGTACAAGCCGTTGCCCGCCTCCTTAAACTCTGGGCTGATAGCCTTGCGAGCATCGAGGGTAGTGATACCGAATGCGATGAGGGTTGGTGGAACGTTGATGTTCTGGAATGTACCACTCATCGAGTCCTTACCGCCAATCGAAGGCAACTCAAACGCCTTCTGCATACGGATAGTACCGAGCAATGCAGACATTGGCTTGCCCCACGAGCGAGCATCGGTCATACGCTCGAAGTACTCCTGATACGAGAAACGCATCTTCTCGTACGAAGCACCCGAAGCCACAACCTTTGCGATAGCCTCAACTACGGCGTACTCTGCACCGTGATATGGCGACCAAGCCGAGATATATGGGTTGAAACCAAACGCCATAACACTCGCTGTCGAGGTCTTACCATGGCGTACAGGCAAGGTCTGCATCGAAACCTGAGTCTCGGTGCGCTGGGTCTTACCGCCAAATGGCATCAAGACGGTTGAGCGACCAATGGTCGAATCGAACATCTCGCACAAGCCACGCTGCGATACAACATTATTATCTTTCAAGTTGTTGAGCATCTTCTCGCGGAGAGTTACACCCTCTACCTCGCGGTGGAATGGGTTGCACTCCTCGATTGCGCCCAAAGTAATCTTTGTGTAGTGTGGAGCACCTGCCGAGTCGATAAACTCACGCTTCAAGTCTGCCACCTTCTCGCAAGTCGGAGGCCAAGCGGTCTTAGGAAGACAAGACCTGA
>JAZOWM010000050.1:0-3965 GCA_045659225.1 Alistipes sp. | reverse complement strand
TATAAGCGTAGTTTCCGATGCAGTACGCCGAGCAAGAGCTGGTCTTTCGGATGCTCGCAAGCCTATCGGCTCGTTCATTTTCCTCGGCTCTACGGGTGTTGGAAAGACCGAGTTAGCACGCGCCTTGGCGGAGTTCTTGTTCAACGATGAGAATATGATGACACGCATCGATATGAGCGAGTATCAGGAGCGTCACGCCGTATCGCGCTTGGTTGGAGCGCCTCCAGGATATGTCGGCTACGATGAGGGCGGACAACTCACCGAGGCGGTGCGCCGCAAACCATATTCGGTGGTATTGCTCGATGAGATAGAGAAGGCTCACCCCGATGTATTCAACATTCTCTTACAGGTACTCGATGATGGTCGTCTGACCGACAACAAGGGACGCACAGTCGATTTCCGCAACACCATAATTATTATGACCTCGAATATGGGTGCACTCACCATTCAGGAACGTTTCCTTAGCGCGATGAACAAGGAGGGCGAGGTTTCGGAGGATATTGTCGAGCTTACTCGCAACGAGGTTATCGAACAGTTGAAGATGCACCTCAAGCCCGAGTTTTTGAACCGTATTGACGAGATTGTAATGTTCGAGCCATTGAGCGAGAAGGATATTGCCAAGATTGTCGATATTCAGCTCGGCATCGTCTATAAGATGCTCAAACAGAGCGGTATAGAGCTGCGAGTAACCGACAAGGCGAGGGCTTGGATAGCCCATATCGGCTACGATGCCGCCTACGGAGCGCGCCCCGTTAAGCGAGTTATTCAGCGCGAGGTTATCAACGAGTTATCGAAGCGCATCTTGGCGGGCAGAGTAGACAAGTCTCAGCCTATCGTAATAGATTGCCACGAGGATAGCCTCTCGTTTAGTAATTAGCGAGGTATTGCTTCACCCTCTCGGCCTTTGAGTTGCCGATAATTTTTGAAATCTCCTCTATCGAGGCATTGCGGATATTTGCAACAGTGCGGAAGTGGCGCAGGAGAGCAGTAATGCTCTTCTCGCCAACGCCCTCGATGCCCTCCAAACCTGTCTTAATAAAATCCTTGCTACGGCGGTTACGATGGTGTGTGATGCCAAATCGGTGCGCCTCGTCACGCAGGTGGCATATCACCTTCAACGGCTCGCCCGTACGACTCAGATAGTACGGCATCGAATCATTCGGATAGAAGACCTCCTCCAAGCGCTTTGCCAAGCCTACAATCGGCACTCTATCGGCAATATTCAGCTCCTGCAATACGGCATAGGCGCTCGACAACTGACCTTTACCTCCATCCTCAACTATCAAATCTGGCAACTCTGTACCCTCCTCCAATAGACGAGAATAGCGACGAGTCAAAATCTCTCGCATCGAAGCAAAGTCATCGGCTCCGACCACAGTTTTTATATTGAAATGGCGATACTCCTTGCGCGAAGGTTTGCCGTCACGAAAGACTACACACGAGGCTACAGGATTAGTACCCTGCAAGTTAGAGTTATCGAAACATTCGATATGGCGAGGCTCTTTTGTTAAGCGCAACTCTCGGCGCATAGCCTCCATAAGGCGGTCGGTATGGCGTGCAGGGTTTTGGATTTCGAGATTCTTCAATCGCTCCGCCCTTGTACTCTTTGCCGAGCGCAACGAGAAATCGAGCAATTCGCGTTTCTCACCTCGCTTCGGTAGGAAGAAATTGACCCCCTCAAACAACTCCTCGTGAGGCATAACCGACACCAGCACTTCGCGTGCCAACTCGCCCGCTATATTTTCCTTAATGTACTGAATACCAAGCGTCATTATATCGCTCTCATCACTCTCGACACCTACGGCAATGGTAGCCGTATGGACCGCTGTAATCGAGCCGTTACGCACTCGCAGGAAGTTGCAATATGCCTCATCGTCATCGACCAACAACGAGAATATATCGACATCTCCCATCGTTGCACTCACAATCACCGAACGCGAAGCATAACGCTCCAACGCCTCCAATCGAGCCTTGTATCGCGCAGCAACCTCAAATCGCAACTCCTCCGCAGCACGCATCATCTCGCCTTCGAGGTAGGTGCGTACAGGTCGTAAATCGCCCTTCAAAACCGAAGTGGCAATATCCACAAAACCCTTATACTCCTCGCGGCTGCAATTTCCGATACAAGGGGCTTTGCAGTTGCCAAGATGATACTGCAAACAAGCCGTATGGCGAGCCTTAGCAATACTCTCCTCGCTCATATTCTGACGACAACTACGCAAAGGCAACGCCTCACGGACAAAGTCGAGAACTGCCCTTTGGGCAGATATGGAGCCGTAGGGACCATAATATTGTGAGCCATCACGTACAATTTGGCGAGTCGAAAGCACTCGTGGAAAATCCTCCGCCGTAACCGCTATCCAAGGGTACGATTTATCATCTTTGAGCAGGATATTGTAGCGAGGTTGGAGCGTCTTGATTAGCGAATTTTCGAGCAGCAACGCATCGGTTTCACTATCGACCACGATATGACGCATCGAGGCTATCTGTCGCACCATCACTCGCACCTTTGCCGAATGGTCACGACTCTCCACAAAATATGAACGAACACGATTACGCAAATGTTTCGCCTTGCCAACATAGATAACCTCCCCTTTGCTATTCTCAAAGAGATAGCAACCTGCCGACATTGGCAACAATGCGACCTGTTCTTTCAGAGATATTTTATCGTTTATCGGCATATCACTCCCTTATTGCACTCTTATTGCACCCCAAATATACAAATTTTCGCGAAAATCAATGTTAATTTAAAAAATTAAACTTAACTTTGTGGATACAAATCTGTGCAAATCACAATTTTATTATAAAACAATATGAAAAGATTTTCTACCCCGTTGTGCATTTGTCTTGCACTACTGTTCGCTGGCTGTATCGACAGCGAATTTAATCTCGCCGAAACATCGGGCGAGGTTACTATCGGAGGCGAGGAGCTGATAGTTCCTCTCGGAGAAATCGGTTCGATCTCTATCGGAGAAATCTTGGACGGCAACGACACCCTCACCGAGGGCGAAAACGGTGTCTATCAAGTTTCGTTCTCATCGTTTGGTAACGACCCAAACAAGTATGAGAGCATCTCCATCGATGGTATCGCGATTGATCCAATCCACTGCGAGCTTCCTAAATTGAATCCGATAAAGTTCAGCTCTATCGGAGAGTTGCCGCAATCATTCCAGATGAGCAGCATCACCAACACCTTCCCTGTAGAGATCCCAACTATAGGCAGAGTCGTGGATATTGCCCCTATCAAGACTGGCAATACCCTCGATATCAAGATTCCTATGGTTAAGGGTGACAAGGGTACTATCACACAGGAAACTCTAAACACCCTCAAGAAGTACGATGTCGACACAACCATCAAGACTTCGAGTGAGGATAACGAGGTTGTATTCGATGCCGAACTCACCATCTTGAAGGAGTTGGAGGAGGTTAAGTGGGTGACATTTGGATGTGAGGACCACCCTTACGGGGCACCATTCGAGGCAAAGCTTGCACTCAATGGACTCAACGGCATCAACGGTGGTGGTAGTCTTACCCTCAAAATCGAATTCCCAAATGGCTACCACATCTGCGATCGTAACGGAAGAGAGTTGGATTCACACAACATCTTCGAGCAGACCTTTGCTATCGAGCCTGGACAGACGGATGTAGATGTACTTCTCTATCTCGCAAAAATCGACTACGCCAACAAGGAGTTCACTGATGGAGTCTTGAAGATTGACGACCACATCAAGTATAGCTACGACTTGAGTATGGAACTTGGCGCAGGAAACTACGACCTTACCAACCAGCCTACATTCTCATTCTTGTCTGAGCCTAAATACAAGGATGTGGAGATTGTGATTGGAGAATTTGAGGCTCCAAACGATGAGGATATAATCAAGTGTGATGTAAATATCCCATTCAGCGGACTCCCATCTGAGATTAAGGTTTCGAAGGTTGCTTTCAAAAATGCACCTCTCACCCTC
>JAZOWM010000049.1:0-18785 GCA_045659225.1 Alistipes sp. | reverse complement strand
CGACTCCTCAAGAGAAAGCGTAATAGTTGTCTCACCCCCCCCCACAACATTTGTGGCGAGGTCCTCAGTTACGTCTGTTGTACACGCAAATCCTGCAAACAACACAGCAACTGCCACAAAAAATTTTGTCAAATTTTTCATATTTTTTTTAGTCTTAGAGTGTATTACTTCAATATTATGCACGCAAATATAGCTAATAATTATTAAAAAACAAAGAATCGGGTGAGTTATCCTCGCCCGATTCTTTGTATATGTAGTCTACGACTACAAGTTATCCTTCTCGATATCCATAAAGTAGCGCACGGTGCCAACCTTCAACTCTACAGTTGCAGGGTCGTCACAAACTACGATACCGCGTGGGTGAGTCTGGATAGCCGAAGCGGTATAAACGTGCGAATAAGCACCCTCGATGCAGTGGTGCAAAGCCATAGCCTTCTTGTGACCGAATGCGAGGATGATAACCTCCTTAGCAGCCAACACGGTAGCAACACCCACCGACATAGCCTGCTTAGGCACCTTGTTTACATCGTTGTCGAAGAAACGCGAGTTTACGAGTAAGGTGTCGTAGGTCAAGGTCTTAACGCGAGTGCGCGAGTTAAGCGATGAGAATGGCTCGTTGAATGCCAAGTGGCCGTCCTCGCCGATACCGCCCAAGAACAAATCAATACCACCTGCTGCAACAATCTTAGCCTCGTACTCCTCGCACTCCTTAGCCAAGTCTGGAGCGTTACCGTTGAGGATATTTACGTTCTCAGGGTTGATATCAACGTGCTTGAAGAAGGTGTTCCACATAAATGAGTGGTAGCTCTCAGGGTGCTCCTCAGGCAAACCTACATACTCGTCCATATTGAAAGTTACAACATTCTTGAACGACACCTTACCCTGCTTATACAACTCGATGAGGTGAGCATAGGTTGTCAATGGTGTAGAGCCTGTAGGCAAACCGAGTACGAAGCGACCACCTGCCGCCTCTTTCTCGTTGATGCGATTAACAATGTACTCTGCGGTCCAACGACCTGCATCCTGCTGATTCTGCTGAATAATAAGTCTCATAATTCTTTTTATCTTTTATTAAAACATCTTTACAAATACCTCAATAGCCTGATACTCTGCCATGCCGAGAGCGTCGTACTGCTTTGCTGTAGTCTGCGTACGATCCTCGCTGCGCTGCCAGAACTCGCGTGGGTCATCGCCCGGGAATGGCACGATATCCTTCTGCGAGAGGTGACGATAGATGGCGTGACGCTTTGCAATCATCTCGTTTGGCGAAAGAGGCACTGCCATATCTACCGAGCCGAGATCCCACTCCATCCAAGCTCCACGATAGAGCCAGAGGTGGCACTCCTTGAACCACTCATCGTCCTTAACCACCTCGATAGCCTCGAGTACAATCTCGATGCAAGTACGGTGTGTTCCGTGAGGATCCGACAAGTCGCCCGCAGCGTAAATCTGGTGAGGCTTCACCTCGCGCAACAACTTGGCTACGATGTTGATATCCTCCTCGGTGAACGGGCTCTTGCGGATGCCGCCGGTCTCGTAGAACGGAAGGTTGAGGAAGTGTGCATTGGTGTCAGGGTTGAGACCGAACGAACGCACTGCTGCGCGTGCCTCGGCACGACGCAAAGCTCCCTTGATATTGAGCAATTCACGTGGCTCAGGCTCGCCTGCACGCTTGCTCTTGATGATAGCCTCCACCTTTGCAAAGTCATCGGCATAGCCCAACTCGTGTGCAACGTCAATATTCTGCAACACCACATCATCGTGCACTGCCACATTACCCGAGGTCTCGTATGCAACGTGAACATTGTGTCCCTGCTCTACAAGTCGGATAAATGTACCACCCATCGATATAACATCATCATCGGGGTGTGGCGAGAAAATCAACACATTCTTTGGGAATGGAGTAGACTTAACCGGACGTGTCGAATCGTCAGCATTTGGCTTGCCACCTGGCCAGCCAGTGATGGTATGCTGCAAATCATTAAATACATCGATGTTAGTCTGGTCGTATGTACGGCCCTGCTCCAACAACTCGCCCAACGAGTTCTCGATATAGTCCTTGTGTGTAAGCTTCAAGATTGGCTTATTTACCACGCCGCACAACCATACTACAGCCTTGCGAGTGAACTTTGGAGTCCACTGGCACGAACCTACCAACCAAGGAGTCTGCACGCGAGTGAGCTGCGATGCTGCACCCTCGTCTATAACAACCTCGATATTGTCGTGCAACTGCAAGTGCGATGCCGGAATCTGCTCGGTGATGCCGCCCTCAACAATGGCATTTACGATGCTAGCCTTATCCTCGCCCCACGCCATCAAGATGATGCGCTCGGCACCCAAGATGGTGTTGATACCCATTGTGATAGCCATCTTTGGAGTATTCTCCAAGCCGTGGAAACCTCCCGACTGCACCTTACGGCTCTTGTACGACAACTGCACAAGGCGAGTGTTCGACTTCACGTGTGAGCCAGCCTCGTTGAAACCAAGCTGACCATCCTCACCCACGCCGATAATCATCAGGTCAATCTTCTCCTTGCAGTAGTTTGCGCAGAAAGTTGGCAACTCCTCGCGAGAGAGCGTTCCGTCAGGGAAGTTGATATTCTCGGGACGGATGTCGATGTGGTCGAGCAACTCCTCGTGAATGCGATAGTTGCGACTCTGCTTCTCGGTCGGGAGAATAGGGTATAACTCGTCGAGGCTATATACCGCAACGTTTGCGAAGCTAACCTCGCCCGCTTTGTAGCGCTTTACAAGTTCGCGATAGAGTCCTACCGGAGTTTTGCCGGTAGTCAAACCGAGTACGAATGGTTTTTCCGATGAGTGCGCGCTGATTGCTGCAACGATATTGTCGGCAATATACTGCACTCCATCATACTCATTCTCATAAGCACGCGTTGCGATTCTCTCGTAGCGCTGCGTGAGATCCTTGAAAGCCTCATCGGCAATCAAACCGCCATCTTTTGGCAATGCATATTTGCTGCTCATGGTATATTAGATTAAAGTGAAAATCTATGTTACTCCTCGTCAGACTCGGCCATGGTGTGGTAAACATTTACCACATCGTCGTCCTCCTCCAACTTCTCCACCAACTTCTCGACAGCCTCACGACCTGCTGCATCGAGTTCCTTGGTGTCGGTTGGGATACGAACAGACTCTCCCGAGACAATCTCGTAACCCTGGTCGTCCAACCACTTCTGAATAGCACCGAACGACTCGTATGGAGCATATACATTGATACCGTCCTCCTCTACGTAGAACTCATCTACGCCGAGGTCAATCATCTCGAGCTCCAACTCCTCTGGGTCTGCACCCTCGGCCTTGAACTTGAATACACACTTATGCTCGAACATAAAGCCTACCGAGCCCGAGTTACCGAGAGTACCACCACACTTATTGAAGTACATACGGATGTTTGCTACGGTACGGTTAGTGTTGTCGGTAGCGGTCTCAACCAAAACTGCGATACCGTTAGGACCGTATCCCTCATAGATTACCTCCTTGTAGTCTGCAGCATCCTTGTCGGTTGCACGCTTGATTGCACGCTCCACATTCTCCTTAGGCATATTCTCTGCCTTCGCATTCTGGATAAGGATTCGCAAACGGGTATTTGCCGATGGATCGCTACCACCTGCCTTAACAGCCATCTCAATCTCCTTACCAATCTTTGTGAAGACACGAGCCATATGACCCCATCTCTTCATCTTTCTCGCCTTGCGATACTCAAATGCTCTTCCCATAACTTTATTCTTTTTTATTATTTGTGATTTAACTTATTGCTTCTTGTACTGTAAATCGCCTTCGATTTCACCCTCTATATAAGGCTATTAGCTTTTAGCCATTAGCCATTAGCGTTTCTTTCTTGTTGCAAGAGTGTAATTATATTACACTTCCAACCTACAAAGATATAAAATTTCACTATAAATTTCAACTTTTTGCTAAAAATTTTGCAAAATTGAAAAAAGGTAGTACCTTTGCGCCTGGAAAGATGGCAGAGTGGTCGAATGCGGCGGTCTTGAAAACCGTTGATCTTCACGGGTCCGGGGGTTCGAATCCCTCTCTTTCCGCTCAGAGCAGTAGAAATACTGCTCTTTTATTTTTTTGTTGATACGGCCTGCAAATTTTGCAGGCTTTTTTTATGTTTGATGATACATCTTCGTAAATTGATTTACAAGAGTAGTCATCAAACATAAAACAACACAGAGTGTTGTCGTATCAACAAAAAAGGAAAAGAGAATTGCGAACTTTGTGCAGGGGGTTACCTCCTCGGCTAATAGCGAGCCGCTAACAGCGACTACGCAGCCTCGTCGGTGACGGCTTCGCCGTTCGAATCCCTCTGCTCTGTGCAAGGAGCCCGCCGGCGAGGCAAGGGAAAGACGAGCAACGCTTGTGTTACGAAGTCAATCCCTCATTCGGTCATCCGTCCAACTTACCTTTCTCATCGCTGTTTTTGTTTTCGCTCCAAGAGAGGGATTCGGTCAGTCGGTGGCGTTTCGGGTGACTTGTCTGCGCAGTGTTATCGAATGTGCAGTATTGCTGCGCAACATTCGAATCTTAATTAAAAATCATCTGCTCAAACGAGTTTGGCATCTGCTTTTTAATCAATCATCAAAACCTTCGGTTTTACTGCACATTCTTCTCTGCTTCGGTCACCTCTCAACTGCTGCGACCGTTCGAATCTTGTCGTGGAAAACTATAATGAGGACAATAGAGGGCGACCATTGGCGACAATAAATATCGCCTTCAGCCTGTGGCGATTTAGAGGAATAATACAAGACGAGGAACAGATAGTAAGAAAAAACTACTCACTACTACCTACTCACTACTACCTACTCACTACTCACTTAAAAAAGTTTTCCGTTATCGCTTCTTCAGGCCATATTCTGCCGCTAAACGCTCCATCATAGCGTGAGCAGCCTCGTACTCGTTCGGGATCTCACCGTCGAGAATTGCATTTTTGATAGCCTCCTTAATCTCGCCGAGAATAGCGCAAGGTGCAATATCATACTCGCGCATAATGGTATCTCCATTGATTGGCGGTTGGAAGTTACGAACACGATCGCGCTCCTCCAGGTCTCGCATCTTATCGCGCACAAGTTCGAAATTCGCTAAAAATCGCTTTACTTTACTCTCGATACCCGAAGTTATATCCGCCTCGCAGAGGGTCATCAGCTTCTCAACATCATCGCCCGCCTCGAAAAGGAGTCGGCGCACAGCCGAGTCGGTAACAACATCTTCGGCTAAAATTATTGGTCGCAGGTGGAGGAATACCAACTTCTGCACAAACTTCATCGACTCTCCGAGTGGTAATTTCAAGCGGCGGAAGATAGGCTGCACCATCTTCGAACCAAGCACCTCGTGACCGTGGAACGACCAACCTATACGAGGGTCGTAAGACTTACATTTTGGTTTGGCTATATCGTGCATCACAGCCGCCCAGCGAAGCCACAAGTCATCACTCTTACGAGCCACATTATCAAGCACTTTGAGTGTGTGCTTAAAGTTATCTTTGTGGGCATGATTACCCCTGCGTTCTACACCACAGAGGGCGTGCATTTCAGGGAAGATAATCTCTAACAAGCCCGTCAATTCGAGCAGTTCGAAACCAATCGAAGGGACTGGCGAAGCAACAATCTTGTTCAACTCGGTGATGATACGCTCCTGCGACACTATTTTGATGCGCTCACGATTGCGTTTCATCGCCTCGAAGGTTTCGTCCTCTAACTCAAAGCCAAGCTGCGAAGCAAAACGAATACCGCGCATCATTCGCAGAGGATCGTCAGAAAAGGTTATATCGGGGTCGCACGGTGTGCATATAATACAATCTTCAAGGTCATACATTCCGTCAAACGGATCAACCAACTCACCAAAAGTTTTGCCATTGAGCGACCACGCCATGGCGTTTATCGTAAAGTCGCGGCGGCGTTGGTCATCTTCGATAGTGCCATCCTCAACGTGCGGTTTGCGCGAGTCGGGCGAGTAGGACTCCTTGCGAGCACCCACAAACTCCACCTCGTAGCCATCGGCGTGAAGCATTGCTGTACCGAAGGTTTTGAATACCGAGACCTTGGTTTTCAACTCCTTACCGAGAGCCTCAGCAATCTCGATTCCACTACCCACAACTACTACATCTATATCTGTACAAGGGCGATGTAGATAGTAGTCGCGGACATATCCGCCCACAACATACGCCTCTACACCTCGCTCATCGACAAGGCGCGAAATACGCTTAAATATAGGTAGTTCTAATGGGTTTTTCATTATTAGGGTCGTTAGTGGCGTTAGGGTCGTTAGGGATTTTATAAATTCGTTTTCCGTTTTTCGCTTTCCGTTTATCGCAAGCATCTGCGATAGAGTTGCACCGTATTTTCCAAGCCATAGTAGAGGGCATCGCTGATAAGTGCGTGACCAATCGAGACCTCATCACACCACGGTATCTGCTCGGCAAAATATTGCAAATTTTCGAGCGATAGATCGTGACCTGCATTCAACCCCAAACCACACTTGCGAGCCTCCTCTGCAGCCGCAATATATGGCGCAATAGCAGATTCTCTATCAGCCTTATAATTAGCAGCATACGCCTCGGTATAAAGTTCTACTCTATCCGCCCCACAAGCGGCAGCTCCAGCAACCATTTCGGGCTTCGGATCTACAAAAATCGAGACACGAATTCCCTTCTCGTGGAAGCGCTTTGTAATCTCGGTTAGAAACTCCTTATTGGCAAGAGTATCCCAACCTGCATTCGAGGTGATAGCATTTTCGGCATCGGGAACAAGGGTTACCTGCGCTGGCACAACCTCCAACACCAAGTCAACAAACGAGCCGATAGGGTTACCCTCGATATTGAGCTCGGTCTTAATAACTTTTTTCAGCTCACGCACATCCGAATAACGAATATGGCGTGCATCTGGACGAGGGTGTACGGTGATACCTTCGCCACCAAAACGCTCTATATTGAGAGCTGCAGCAATAACATCGGGGGTGTTTCCTCCACGCGAATTGCGAATTACCGCAATCTTATTGATATTTACGCTTAACTTTGTCATAAAAATCGCTATATTTGCAGAGTGATTTTGCACACTTTGCGCCAAAATCGATGTAAAGTTAATAAATTTAGCTGAAACAAAAGATGAAAATTATACTTTTTTCGCGAAAGGGTATCACTCCGCGCATCGAGGATATTGACGAAATCTTCGGAGCTATAGAGCGTTACGGATTTGAGTATGCAATAAATAGAAGTTTTGCCGAGAATATAGAGGAGTTCACTTCGCGTACAATTCCGACCGAATTTATCTACGACAAGGAGGTGGGTGAGCAACCCGAGGAGTCGGTAATGGTATGTTATGGTGGCGATGGCACCCTTTTGGAGGGTGTACACCGTTTAGCGGGTGCAGATATTCCAGTTGTTGGTATCAATGGCGGACGTCTCGGATTCTTGGCACTCGCTCCTCGCGAAAAAATAGATGGCGTTTTTGCCGATATTGCCAATCGCAATCTCAACTTAGAGGTGCGAAATATGCTCTGCGTAGAGTACGAAATTGAAGGTGAAAGAAGAGAGTTGTACGCCCTGAATGAGGTATCGGTACAACGTCTTGGCGCAGCAATGATTTCGATCGAAGCAAGCATCGATGGCAACAGCGTCTCTACCTACAATGGCGATGGCGTAATCCTCTCTACATCAACAGGTTCTACAGCCTACTCATTGAGTGCAGGAGGTCCGATTGTAGCCCCTTCGTGCCGCTCATTTTTGCTTACGCCGCTGGCTCCGCACAACCTCACAATGCGCCCTATCGTAATGCCCGACTCGAGCGAAGTCTCGCTGCACATAACCACTCGCAATAACGAGGTGTTAATCTCGGCAGATAATCGCACTTTTAAGATAGCAAACAACACCCTTTTAAACATCAAAAAGGCAAAAAGATATATCCGCTTGGCCGTTCCGCACAATATATCCTTCTTCGACTCGTTACGGAATAAGATGATGTGGGGAGTGGATATACGATAGAGAGTAGTTAGGAGATAGTAGTTAGTAGTTGAGAGATAAAAGCAAGGGCAAAAAATAATTTTTAATTTTTAATTCTCAATTCTTAATTCAAATTTAATATAAATTTGTATATTTGCGCCTTATAATGGGTAATATGGAGAAGATACCAACACATATCGCCATAATAATGGACGGCAATGGTCGCTGGGCGAAGACACAAGGCAAGGATAGATGTGAAGGTCACATCGAAGGCGTTGTGTCGGTCAAGGCTTGCATAAAGGCTGCCCGTAAGCGCGGTGTGCAATATCTTACCCTCTATGCCTTCTCTACCGAGAACTGGGGCAGGCCCCAGGAGGAGGTCAATGCTCTAATGGAGTTGTTCTGCAAGAGCGTGACTATGGAGACTCCCGAGCTTATAGAGCAGGGGGTTAGAGTGCAGATTATTGGTCGCCGCGACCGCTTCTCGGAGGAGGTACGCGAGCGATTGTTGCACATCGAGGAGAGTACCAAGGGTGGCGATAAATTGACGTTGGTGTTGGCATTTGACTACTCCTCGCGAGATGAGTTGGTGCGAGCAACTCGTATTGTGGCAGAGAAGGTACAACGTGGAGAGTTGGTGGCGGAGGAGATTGACGACACTATTGTCTCGGCACACCTCGATACCGCAGGAATCCCCGATCCCGACCTTATTATCCGCACAAGTGGCGAGTGTCGTTTGAGCAACTTCTTGCTGTGGCAAGCATCGTATGCCGAGATGTACTTCCCACAGACGATGTGGCCCGATTTCCGCGAAGAGGCCTTCGATGAGGCTATGGCGGAGTATGCTCAGCGAGAACGCCGCTATGGGGTATTGTAATTTTGAACGAAAAGAGAAAACGATGATATTATTAGTCAAGATATTATGTCTATTGGTGATGCTCTTCACAGCCGTTGAGGGCTGGGCGCGTCCACGCAAAAGTAAGAGGATTGAGGAGGTTAAGCCTACCGAACAGGTGTTACAGGTGGACACTACGGCAGTAGTGGACAATTTTGCATTTCCTGCCAATACTCCATATTTGAGTAGCGAAGATAATAGACCTTATATCCTCCGCAAGGTGAATATCCACGGAGTGAAGTATATCAACCACGATATTATCCGCTCCTCATCGGGCTTGGTCCCAGGCGATTCAATCTACCTCTCGGGTTCGTTTATCCAGAATGCGATGATTCGTCTTTGGTCACAACGATATTTCGAGGATATTCAAATCGGTGCAGCAATCGAGGGTGATAGCGTAGATTTGGAGGTTGTATTGCGTGAGCGTCCTCGCGTGATGAACTGGGCAGTAACGGGCGTATCTAAGAGCAAGTCGAAGGACCTTATTGAGGAGGTACTGAAGCTTAAGCGAGGACACGAACTCTCGGATCACATTATCGACAAGAACATAAAACTTATCCAGGCACACTATGGCGAGAAGGGATTTCTCGATTGTGAGGTAGGGATAAAGATTGAACCCGACACTGTGGTTAAGCAGGCGGTGAATGTAACGATGAATGTCGATAAGAAGGAGCGCGTACGAGTGGGAGAGTTGGAGTTTACTGGCAACAACGCCTTCCCAAGCAAGCGACTTGCGCGTACATTCAAGAAGACTCATAAGGTGAGCCCATACTTTTGGCAGAAGACTAAATTCATAGAGAAGGAGTATGTGGCAGACAAGGAGCTATTGCTCGACTTCTACAACTCGAAGGGTTATCGCAATGCTAATATTATATCGGACTCGATCTACAGAATAAACCAGAAACGAATCGGTATCCGCGTAAACCTATCGGAGGGTAACAAATATTATATCCGAAATGTAAGTTGGGTGGGTAACTCCAAGTTCGACACCGATATGTTGCAGCGTATGCTCGCGGTAAATAAGGGTGATGTCTATGACAAAAAGTCTATTCATAAGCGATTGGGAGTAGGAAAGGAGCAAAATCCTGACGATATGTCGGTATCATCGCTCTATCAGAATGACGGATACCTTATGTCGCAGGTTGAGCCTACCGAGATTATCATAGGTGCAGACTCGCTCGATCTCGAGGTTAGAATCTTCGAGGGAAATCAGTTTACAATCAATAACGTGGGCATCACAGGTAATAACCGTGTAAATGACGAGGTTATTCGCCGTGAGTTATACACTCGCCCTGGAGAGCTCTACAATCGCGCCCTTATTATGCAGACTATCCGCACATTGGCGGGTATGCAGCACTTCAACGAGGAGGCTCTTGTTCCCGATATCAAACCAGTCTCGAACGACTTGGTAGATATAAATTGGGCTCTCGATGAGAAGGCTTCCGACCAGTTTAATGTTGCAGCTGGTTGGGGTTCGGGAACCTTTGTTGGTTCGATAGGTGTAACACTGAACAACCTCTCTATGCGCAACTTCTTCAAGAAGGGTGCTTGGAAACCATATCCAATGGGACAGAATCAGCGTCTTTCAATTTCGGGACAGACCAATGGTACATACTATAAGGCTCTCGCACTTTCGTTCCAAGATCCTTGGCTCGGAGGACGCAAGCCTAACTCATTTACCATATCGGGACACCTCTCCGAGCAGAATAACGCCTACTACATCTGGCAGAGCGCAACCTCTTTCTTCCGTTCGTATGGACTCTCGGTTGGTTTGGGTAAGCGTTTGTCGTGGCCCGACCCATACTTCTCGTTGTACGGAGAGTTGGCATACCAGATGTATAGCTTGAAGAATTACTCTTCGTTCTTGATGGAGAATGGTAATGCAAATACTCTCTCGCTGCGAGTTATCTTTGGTCGAAACTCTACCGACCAACCAATCTATCCACGCCGTGGTTCGGATATTTCGGTATCGTTGCAGATTACCCCTCCATTCTCGTCATTTGACGGAAAGGATTACTCGAACGACAATCTAAGCGACCAAGACCGCTACCGCTGGATAGAATTCCACAAGTGGCAGTTCAAGGCGCAGTGGTTCCAGGCATTGTCGCCAGATAGCAAACTCGTATTTATGGCAAAGGCAGAGATGGGTTATCTCGGACACTATAACAAGTATAAGATTTCACCATTCGAGCGATTCCAAATTGGTGGAGACGGAATGTCGGGTTATACGATGTATGGTGTAGATATTATCTCGCTGCGAGGTTATGAGGATGGAGCTTTGGATCCAGCAAACAGCTACTACTCTGTTGCCTATAACAAATATACTATGGAGCTACGCTACCCTATCATATTGAAACCTTCGTCACAGATCTATGTGCTCGGATTCCTCGAGGCTGGTAACGGATTCTCTTCGTGGAAGGAGTTTGCACCTTGGAAGGTTAAACGTTCGGCGGGTGTTGGTGTTCGACTATATCTCCCTATCGTGGGTATGCTCGGTATCGACTGGGGTTGGGGATTCGACCCACCTGCAGGCTCGACCACACGCAGTGGAAGCCAGTTCCACTTCGTAATTGGCCAAACATTCTAAAGAGGAGTGGTATTGGCAATAAATTTGATACTACTTTAACATAACAATTAAAGATATAGCTATGAAGAGAGTAATTTTGACTGTGGTATTGGCTTTGGCAACACTCGGTATCGCTTCGGCGCAAAAGTGTTGTATAATCGATAGCGAGAAGATTTTTAAATCGCTCGATGAGTATAACAAGGCGTTGAATACACTTGATGAGCTGGGCAAAGCATATCAGACCGAGGTAGACAACAAATATAAGAGCGTAGAGAGCCTCTACAATAGCTACATAGCCCAGAAGGATAACCTCTCGGCATCAACTCGCTCCACCATCGAACAGCAGATTTTACAGAAGGAGCAGGAGGCACAGAAGTATCAGCAGGAGATGCTCGGCGAGAATGGCGCACTTATGAAGAAGCGTGTAGAGATCATCAAACCTATCCAGGAGAGGGTTTTTGCAGCTGTCGAGGCGTATGCCAAGGCTAATGGCTACGATCTCGTTCTCGACAAGGCTTCGAATGCTTCGCTTCTATACTTCAACAGTGCGATTGACCATACCGCACAAGTGATTGAGGCTTTGAAAAAGTAGAATTGTGAAATAAATAATAACTCAAAAACAGATTTTTAAGATGAAAAAACTTTTTATTTTGATTGCCGCAATCCTCGGCGTAAGCACCGTATCGGCACAGAAGTTTGCCCGCATCAATATGCAGGGAGTTGTAACAACTATGCCTGAGTTTGCTGAGGCGGAGAAGAATCTCGAAGCATTCGGTAAGGACCTTCAGGAGCAGATGGAGCAGATCCAGGTGGAGTTCAACAATAAGTTGGCAGATTTCCAGAAGAATCAGGAGACTATGGCTGCATCTATCAAGCAGATGAAGCAGCAGGAGTTGGAGCAGTTGCAGCAGCGCTTCTCGGAGTTCCAGCAGATTGCACAACAGGACTTCCAGAAGAAGCAAGCAGAGTTGTTGGAGCCGGTACAGAAGAAGGCTCAGGAGGCTGTAAACAGCGTAGCTAAGGCAAATGGCTATATAGTTGTATTCGACACCTCGATGCAGACACTCGCCTACTTGGACGAGGCTCAGGTTGTAGATATTGCAGAGTTGGTAAAGAAGCAGTTGGGTATCGCAGCCACTCCAGCATCGGCAAAATAGTATCGCCTTTAAGTATAAGTATTAACCCCGAGAGTTCTCGCCGAACTTTTGGGGTTAATTTTTTATTGTTATCGGAAAGATGTGGTTCGTTTTTATGCATTGAAGCAAGGCGATTGGCTTGCAATTTGCTTGGTAAGTGTGTGAAGTAATAAGTTATAAACATCAAAAATTTAGAGTTATGAAACACACAACACTATGTGTAGCCTCCCTTCTTGGCGACATTGCAATTGGTTCGGTATTGGCTTTGGCATGCACGACAAAGACAGGAGATGAGATGCGCAGCTTGGTGCGCGATTTCTTGAGCGATGAGATCAACAAGTGGCACTCCACGTGCAAGGAGGCGATGACCTCGTGCGAGTGCGATAAAAAGTAGTTGGAGCCTCTACCATGCAAGAGAACCAATCATACTTTGCGACACTCCTTATCGTAGCATTGGCTGCATCGGCAGCTGCGCTTCTGCTTGCAGTGGCTCTAGTAGTGTGGCTTGCCGAGCTTATGGGTTCAATCATCTATCCTTGCCTTATTTTAGGTCTGCTCCTTGCCACCTTAGCCACTATTATATATAAGGTATCACTACGCAATATGATGCGCGAGTTGAATGAGCGATGGAGAGTTATCTACGAAGTTACTAAAATTATACGCGAAGGATTGGAGTGGTTCAGCCGACTATTGCTATCTGCTATCCACAAATAGAGAGTGTGTCCACAATGAACTTGTTGGACACACTCTCTCTGTATAGATTTATACAACAACTACTCCTCTGGAATCTCGAACTTGGTAATACCAGCCTCAACCAACATATTGAACCACGATACAGCCTTCTTTATGTCCGAATCGTGAACGCGCTCGCGGTCATAGTCTGGAATAACCACACCAAAGAACTCCTTCAAACGAGCATTACCCTCCTTGGTTGATGGACCCTGCTTACCCTCGGTGTAGGTATACATCTTAGTAAACACCTCTGCCAACGGAATATCCTCACCCTCGGTGAACATCGAAATCTCAGTCAAGGCGCTGATGCGCGAAGATGCCGCAGCATTCATACGCTTGCCATCGATGAGCGACTCAACAATAAAACCATTGCGCGACTGCGCTACATAGCGGAACAAACCTGGTTGTCCCGAGATTGCCAAAATATCCTTAAACTCCATAACTTATATAATTATTTATTGTTCTTAATATTCACATCTAACTGAGGGAATGGGAAGTTTATGCCCTTGGCAGGCAACTCCTTGTACATTCTCTCATTCATATCGTAGTAGAGCGACCAGTAGTCGCTATTCGACACCCACGCGCGGATAGTCAAATCCACCGAGCTATTATTCAACGTCTTGAGATAGACCGCAGGCTCTATCTCCTTTAGCACGCGACTGTCACCATTTAGCATTGCCATAATCTCGCGGCGAGCTACATCCATATCATCTCCATAAGAGATCGATAGAATCCACTCTACGCGGCGAATATCCGATTGCGAATAGTTATCAACAATCGAGGTTGCAATGCTATTGTTAGGGACATAGACGACACGATTATCAACCGTTCTGAGTCGAGTCTGAAAGAGTCCAATCTCATCAACCGTACCACTCTGTCCCTGCGCCTCGATATAGTCTCCCACTTTGTATGGTCGCAGAATGAGCAAAACCACACCTCCAGCGAAGTTCTGCAGAGTGCCACTTAGTGCCATACCTATCGCCAAGCCTGCCGAGGCGAAGAGTGCAAGGAACGAAGAGGTATTCACGCCTAAAGTTTGCACAACAGCAAGTATTACCACCAACGTTAGAATAACCTTTACAAGACTACGTAAGAACGAACGCAACGACCGCTCTACGCTATGGCGTTCAAATGCTCTATCCATAATGCGAACCACCCATCTAATGAGTTGTCGTCCTATGAGGTAGATGAAAATGGCGAGTACAATCTTGAGCAACACCCATCCTACCTCTTCAATCATACCGTGGAACAACTTATCGTAATCCAAAGTTGAGAGATTCTCGAACTTCTTGACGGCCTCCGACAAGTGAGCCTTCTGCACACTGTCAGGTAGTATCAAATTCTGCAGTTTGTCCGAATCACTCTGTAGAAGATATAGCATATTCAACATATATATCGATTATTCGAGAGCAAAAGTAGCAATTTTTCGTAACATTTAGTAATTTTGTGATGATTTGAGATGTTTTTTGGATAAATGAGGCGTTTGTTTGCTATTTTTATACTTATTTTGTGGGTTACGACAAGCTGCTACGACAGCCATAACGATGGCTCGAAGCAGGAGTCCTCCACGCTTGTGAACTGCACTATAGCGCAGCTACAACATCTTGGTCAGAGTGGTTGTTATACCGTAACCGAGGATCTTATCTGCAAAGGTTACGTTACAAGCTCCGATAGCGAAGGTAACTTCTACCGCTCGATGGTTATCGAAGATGGTAGTGGCGCCATCGAGGTCAAACTTGGCATCTACAATATTGCATCGCAATATCCCGTTGGGCTGATGGTCGATCTTCGCATAAAGGGGTTGGCCCTAATGGTCGAAGATGGTGTACTGCATGTGGGCCTGCCGCCGCATAGTTTCGATAGTACGCCGCGCGAAATGGAGGCTTTGGAGGTTATTGACAGCCATATCATTCGAGGCACTTCCGTTGTGGATATCGAGCCTCTCGTTTGCGATGTCGCCTCACTCAATCTCTCGCTATGCGGACGATTCGTAAGAGTGGAGAACCTTATATATTCCCCACTCGAAGGGTTTGAGGAGAGCAATTTCTATCGTTTTATCGACAATCGTGGCAACGCCATCTTTATTGAAATATCGCAGTATGCCGACTTCATAGATATCGAAATCCCAACTACGGAACTCTCCGCTCAGGGGATACTCTACTATGGAAGTGTAGGCAGGGAACTCGGCAAGCAATTAATCGTAAAACCTCGCTTCAAAGATGATTTATCGACTCCTAATATTGCTCTTTAGCACCCTTGCATTGTGGGGCTGTGATGGTAGTATCGGCGGAGAGAATCAAGATGCTGACACTCCATCGGACACCATTTCAATAGCCCATCTCAAATCGTTATGCAAGGGAGAACACTACCGCATTACGAGGGACTACTCTCTGCGCGGTATTGTTGTGGCGAACGATTGGTTAGGTGAGTTTGTAAAGAGTGTGGTTGTGGTCGAAAGAAGTGGCGGAATAGAGATCGCTATAGAGTCACCCAATCTCTCGCATTCACTCCCTATCTACTCCGAAGTTGAGATATTCTGCAATGGGTTGATGTTGGCTCGCGTAGGCGGAAAAATTGAACTTGGAGCACCTTCGACTGGCGAATTTCCGATTGAGAATATCGGTAATGAGATGTTATGTCGATATATTCGTGTGGTGAGCACCTGCGAAGATTTCTCTCCCGTAACTAAACTCCTCACGGAGATTACACCTGCCGACATCGGCGCTATAGTGCGATTCGACAATCTACGGCTAAGCGATGAGGGAGAAGAACTGACTTGGTGCGAGGTGGTTGATAATGAGCCGAAAACCACCTTCCGAACATTTGTAGATCGTGAGGGTAACTCTCTTGCTATTCGCACGCTCCCCACTTGCTACTACGCCACCAACAAGATACCTACAAAATCGATATCGGTTGCTGGGGTAATAGATTACTCCAACAACCGATACTTCCTACGAATTGCGAATATGTGGATTATTGAATAGTCGCGACAACCTCCACAAGCAATTTCCAAAACTTATCTACGGTCGCAATCTCCAATCTCTCGTCTGGCGAATGAACACCACGGAGGGTTGGACCAAATGACACCATCTCCAAGTGAGGATACTTCTCGAGGAATAATCCACACTCCAAACCTGCGTGGATAGCACGAACCTTTGGCTCCGAGCCAAACAACCTCTTGTAAGCCTCCTTTGTACACTCAAGCAGTGTAGATTTCGGATTTGGAGCCCAGCCTGGATAGCCGTCCGAGTGGGTAACCTCGCAACCTGCAGCTACAAACACCGACTCCACGTGCAACTTGGCGTACTCCTTGGCGCTCTCCGAAGATGAACGCTGCGAGGTGGTGATAACAATCTTATCCTCCACAAACTTCACCGATGCGAGATTTGTCGAAGTCTCGACCAGACCTGGCATCGCTGCCGACATTGCCAATACGCCCGAAGGTACTCCCATCAATGCCAAAAGGAGATTGCGCTGTGTAGCCCCTGCCAAGACAGTTGCTGGAGCTTCAACCTTCGACATCTCAACTTTTGCGCCACTCTCCACCAATGCGAACTCTGCACAAATAGTCTCTGCGTAGGCTACTATGTTGCTCTCGAACTCTGCGGTCTTGCAACTTGGAACACCCAATACTATATATGCCTCGCGCGGAATAGCATTTCGGAGGTTGCCTCCGTCAAAGTGAGATAACTTGGCGTCAAACAATCTGACTGCGCGCTCGGCAATGCGTGCCGCCCACTTATTCGAGTTGGCGTGTCCTTTGTCGATGTCATCACCCGAATGACCACCCAAAAGACCACTTACCGAAATCTTATAGTAGCCGTAATCGGCTGGAGCAGCCTCTGTCGCAAGCGGCAAATAGGCCAATGTATCTACGCCTCCAGCGCAACCAATAAATACCTCACCCTCATCCTCCGAATCTAAGTTAATGAGATACTTACCCTGCACCATACCCTCACCGAGGTTGAATGCACCAGTCAAACCAGTCTCCTCATCTACAGTAAAGAGCGCCTCGAGGGCAGGGTGGGCAACCGTTTCGTCTACGAGCAAAGCCAATGCTGCCGCAATACCGATACCGTCATCTGCGCCGAGAGTTGTGCCATCAGCCTTCACCCAACCATTATCAATGTAGGTCTGAATAGCATCGTTCTCGAAGTCGAAAACCTTGTCCGAGTTCTTCTCGCACACCATATCTGTATGTGCCTGCAAAATTACGGCGGGGCGATTCTCGTACCCCTTGGTTGCCGCCTTGCGAATTACGATATTTCCGATAGCATCACACTGATACTCCAGGCTGTACTTCTCTGCAAATTCCACAAGGTATTTGCCTATCTTCTCCTCCTTCTTCGATGGGCGTGGCACCTTCGTAATCTCATCGAAGAGTCCCCACACCAATTTTGGTTCCAAATTTCTAATCTCTGACATATTCTTACTCTTTATAAATTAACACTACAGAGGTTGCCGAGACGCCCTTCTCTTCGCCCTCGAAGCCGAGTCTCTCCGTGGTGGTCGCCTTCACCGACACCTGCCCCACTGCCACACCAGCAGCCTCGGCAATGCGCTCGCGCATAAGGTCGATATGTGGGCGTAACTTAGGGCGCTGCATAGCTATTGTAGAGTCGATGTTTCCAATCTTATACCCCTCCTTGTCGAGCAATTCTACCACTCGGCGCAATAGAACGAGCGAGTCAATACCCTTGAACTCTGCCGAGGTGTCGGGAAAGTGCTTGCCAATATCGCCCAATGCAGCAGCACCAAGCAGTGCATCGCAAATGGCGTGTACCAATACATCACCATCCGAATGGGCTATACAACCCTTCTCGTGGGGTATCTCCACTCCACCAAGCACAAGCCTCAACCCCTCACCAAGTGCGTGAACATCGTATCCGTGACCAATTCTAAAATTCATAACAATGCCTCAATTTTCTACAAATATACAAAATAATTACCAAACACAAAAATATGAGGCCCAGGAGGAACGGAGGGAGGGTAAAAAGGAGATAGGAGTGAGGAGTGAGGAGCTTTTTTAAATTAAAAATTATTCAATTTTGCATTCTGCATTTTGCATTCTGCATTCTCCTCAGTACCCCTATTACCCCTATTACCCCTAAAAAGAAATTGCGAAGCTCAAAGGCTTCGCAATTCTTTTTTAGTAAATCAGGTCGTCACTTTCAGTTCCGAACCCTGGAAGTACCACACTATCGCCGTAACCCCTCTCGGCTACGACATCATAGATAAAAAATTCTGGTTTAATGTAATTTCTCATAATCGTAACTATGTTAAAGGGTTATTGAATTGTTGGTTTTGTAGTGATGCAAGTACAACCATCATAGTTCTCTACGCCTGTCCAATCGGCGCTACCATAAATGTAGTTGAAGTAGTTGCTCGAATCGATAGTACCGACTTGTCGATATTCAAAGTCACGAGTATCATATTCCCACACCGAACCACCAACCTTACAATTCTTTGCCAAGGTTTCTGTTGCGCGCGCATTAC
>JAZOWM010000048.1:0-8804 GCA_045659225.1 Alistipes sp. | reverse complement strand
ATACCGAGTCGCATAGCCTCCCAGCGCAGGCGCACCGCATTCATCAACTCCTTGGCTGCCTGTGGCATCTTACCGAAGCGATCCTCCAACTCCGACTCGAATTTAGCCAAAGACTCCTCCTCGGTCATTGCATCTATCTTGCGATAGAGTTTCAGACGCTCCGCCTGCTGGCGTACATACGACTCAGGCAACTCCGCCTCAACAGCAAGTTCAAGCGTTACATCGTCCACATAGCGCATCTCCTCGACCACGGTCTGCTCCTCGTGGCTCAATCCTGCAACATCCAAGCCCTCGGCTCGCAACTCGGCAATAGCCTCGTTGAGAATTTTCTGATAGGTTTCAAAGCCGATATTTGCAATAAAGCCACTCTGCTCCGCTCCGAGGAGGTTTCCTGCGCCTCGGATATCCAAGTCCTGCATCGCAATATTGAATCCCGAACCCAAATCCGAGAACTCCTCGATGGCCCTCAACCTGCGCCTTGCATCGCTCGACAGCATCTCGTCAGGGCGCGAAAGGAGGTAGCAATAGGCCTTTCTGTCGCTTCGTCCTACTCGACCACGCAATTGGTGCAGATTGCTCAAACCAAAGCGGTCGGCGTTGTTGATTATTATCGTATTTACATTCGGAATATCCACTCCACTCTCCACAATCGAGGTTGCAACCAAGATATCGAAATCGTGGTAGATAAAGTCCATAATGGTCTTTTCCAACTCGGCGGGCTTCATCTGACCGTGCGCCACCGCTACCCTAGCCTCAGGACATAGGCGCATCAGCATACCCTTTATAGTCATCAAATCCTCCACGCAGTTGTGGATAAAATAGACCTGACCATCGCGTTGTAACTCCGTCTCGACAACCTCCTTGACCAACTCCTCCGAGAAGGTGTGAGACTCGGTCTGGATAGGTCTTCGGTTTGGTGGTGGAGTCGAGATAATCGACAAATCTCGCGAGCCCATCAACGAGAACTGCAGCGTTCGCGGAATAGGTGTAGCGGTAAGTGTCAAGGTGTCGACACTCACGCGCAGCTGCGTAAGTTTCTCCTTTGCAGCCACGCCAAAGCGTTGCTCCTCGTCTATAATCAGTAAGCCCAAGTCATTGAACTCAACATCTTTTCCGAGCATCTTGTGCGTACCAATCAGAATATCTATCTTGCCAGATTTGAGTTCCTCCAAAATGCGAGAGGTCTCCTTTGCGCTCTTGGTGCGATTGAGATATTCAATCGTCACTGGAAAATCGCGCAAACGGCTCTTGAAGGAGCGGTAGTGCTGCAGTGCCAAAATTGTCGTAGGCACCAACACTGCCACCTGCTTGCCATCGGTTGCCGCCTTGAATGCTGCACGGATTGCCACCTCGGTCTTTCCGAAGCCGACATCGCCGCAGAGCAATCTATCCATCGGACGTTCCGACTCCATATCGCGCTTGACAGCCTCCGAAGCTTTGAGCTGGTCGGGTGTATCCTCCCACTCGAATGAGGCCTCCAAGGCCTGTTGCAGATAGCTATCGGGCGAGAAGGCAAAGCCCTCACTCGCCTTACGTTTGGCATACAACGCAATAAGTTCCCTTGAAATATCCTTGACCGCCTTCTTGGCTGCATTTTTAATCTTCTGCCACGCTCCACTACCGAGTTTATGCACCTTTGGAGCCTCCTCGTCACCGCTCTTGTAGCGGGCAATGCGATGCAACGAATGGACATTCACAAAGAGGACATCGCCATCGCGATAGACCAACTTTATCGCCTCGTGCATCTTGCCACCCTCCTCAATCTTGACCAAGCCACCAAAGCGACCTACACCGTGGTCGATATGGGTTACATAGTCGCCCACCTGCAACGAGTTCAACTCGGCAATGGTCATCTGCTCATCGCGCTTAATCTGACCGTTTATCTTGTAGCGGCGGTAGCGTTCGAAGAGTCGATGCTCGGCATAGAGCGATATTTTGAGGGGGTGGGCGGTGGAACCATCGTGCAAGGTCAAGCGGGCAAGTTCGAGCTTAGCATCGCGTCCCGTAGCGTAGAGTAAGCCATCCAATCGCTCCGCCTGCGCTCTATTCTCCGACATTAGAAATGTGCGATAGCCCGCCTCGTGTCGCGATATCAGCTCATCGGCAAGTACCTCAAAGTTCTTATTAAAACTATTTTGTGGCGAAGTGTGGAACAGAATAGTCTGCGAGGCAGGGCGCTCCATCAGGGTGTTTCGCATAAGCACCACGCAGGACTCCGCCATATTCTCGAGCAACTCCTTGCGAGAGGTTAATTTCGCTGCCATTTCGGCTGGTTCATCGCACTCCTGCAACGCTTTGCAGCGCACATCATCAATCTTACCCAAGACAAAATCGGCATCTTGGAACCAATAGGTTACCTCACCCGCAAACTCCGCCAACGACACTCGTCCGACATCGGCACGATTGATATTGGAGATTACATCAATCTCCTCCAATCTGTCACTCGAAAGTTGGCTCGATAGCTCGAATCTACGGATAGAGTCTATCTCGCAATCGAAGAAGTCCAAACGATAGGGTTTGCTCTCCGAATAGGAGAATATATCGAAGATTCCACCTCGCACCGAGTATTGACTAGGCTCGTAGACAAAGTCTACCTTATCGAAACCGAGAGACTGTACTCGCTCCTCCAACTCCGAGACCTCGATGCAATCACCCCTCTTGAGGTGTAGAGACTCGGCTGTCAAGCCCTCCATATTGGCAACCCTCTCCGCCAAAGCATCGGGATATGTTGCAACAACAAGGAAATCGCCATTTTGGTTTTTCAGCGCATTCAAGACTCCCGTACGCATAACCACACTCTCCGCCTCCTCCGAGCCGTAGACTATAGAGCGTTTATAGGCCGAAGGGAAGAACAATACTCGCTCCTCGCCAAGCAGGGCATAGAGGTCGTTCAGGGCGTAAGCTGCGGCATCTCTATCCTCGCAAACAAGGATATGAGCACCACCCTTTCGGGCGATGGTTGCCGCCATATAAAATAAAAAAGCACCGCCGACCATCTCATTGAGAAGGACGGTGTTGCCTTTTTTCTCTAACACTTTACCGAGCTGCTCCACTTGTGGCGAGCGCTCGGTAAATCTCAGTATTTCGTGCATAATGCGAACTATTCGCTACCTACGTTTCGACTTCTCGGTTTTTTTACCCTTGAGAATATCGTTACCCTCCTTATCCTCGTAGCGCACCTCTATCATACCGACACTCTGATCGGCTACAACCTTGATGCTGCACTTATATCGCCACGCCCACTTACGGCGCAACGACCAGAATCCCTTCTTGAGAAATGCTGCAACATAAGGGTTTGTCACAAGACGAATATACTTGTGTCCACGCTCTACGGTGAGTAACGAAATTTGGTTCTCGATTTTGCGGTCGAGGAGTATTGTAGGTTCTACCTTTCCTGTACCTCCACAAGTCGGACATATATCCTCGGTATTGCGTACCGCCACTGGACGAATACGCTGACGCGTAATCTGCATCAAACCGAACTTCGAGAGTGGAAGTATCGTATGCTTTGCCTTATCCGATGCCAAGAGTCGCTGCATCTCCTCATAAATGAGTTGACGGCTCTGCGACTTGTGCATATCGATAAAATCGATAATTATCAGACCTCCCCAATCGCGCAAGCGAATCTGTCGCGCAATCTCGGCTGCAGCTGCCAAATTGACCTCTGTAGCGGTCTGCTCCTGATTATCCTCGGCCTTGGTGCGATTTCCCGAATTGACATCTATCACGTGCATCGCCTCGGTAGACTCCATAATAAGGTAGGCTCCTCGCTTGAGCGATACATACTTGGCAAACAGAGATTTAATCTGTCGCGAAATATCGAAGTTGTCGAAAATCGGCACTGTGCCGCGGTATAGTTTCACGATGCGCTCCTTCTCGGCATCTACAGCTCTAATATAGGAACGAATCTCATTGTACATCGCCTCGTCATCGACACAAATCTGAGAGAACGAGCCATCGAGCGTATCACGAATAATCGTATTTGCTCGACTCATCTCACCCATCAAGAGTGCCGGTGCGGTGCGTTTACGAATCTGCTGGCAGGTCTTGCGCCACTTCTCTACCGCAGCCAAAATATCCTGCTCGACATCGAGGTCGGTGGCATTGACCGCTGCTGTGCGAATGATAACACCAAAATTCTTTGGCAATACCCCTGCTGCAACTCGCTTCAATCGTTTTTTCTCCTCGTTGGAACGAATCTTCTGCGAAATCATCACCTTCGAGGTAAAAGGCAAGAGAACAATATTTCGTCCTGCAAGCGATATATCGGCGGTCAAACGCGGACCTTTTGTCGAGATCGCCTCCTTGGCAATCTGAACCATAACCACATCGCCCACCTTGAGATATGACGAAATCTTTCCCTCCTTCTCAACCTCGGCAGCGCCTTCGAGTTTCATCGTATCGAGACGAAGACCGCGGTTGCCAGGTTGATAGCTCTTCACTATTTTGCAGAGCGAAGGGAAGTGTGTTCCCAAATCCTGATAGTGGATAAAGGCATCGCGCTCGTGACCAATATTTACGAACGCGGCATTAAGCCCAGGCATTATCTTATGCACCTTACCGAGATAGATGTCGCCAACCGCAAAGCCCGTATGTGCGACCTCGCGATTCAACTCCGCCAAGACCTTATCCTCGCACAAGGCGATATTAATCTCGGTGGATGTTACATTTATGATCAGTTCTCTATTCATCGTTAGTGCTTTTTTTAGACGAGAGACGAAAGACGAAAGATTTTCTCCATTTTCCTCAAAATCGTCAATAATGAGATTATTTTTGTGCGATGCAAGGCGACAAATCCGCAGCATAGTATGCCTATGTGAGGAATTTGGCGACCGCCGCACTCGTGCAAAAGGAACTCATCAGAACGATTTTCTTTCCCCTCAACCCAATACTTTCTTAAATAGGTAATGCTAAGAGGCATCCTGCACTCTTAGCATTAAAACCTATAAGAAGTTTCTACTACTTCTTCTTGTGACGGTCCTTACGCAGACGCTTCTTGCGCTTGTGCGTAGCCATCTTGTGACGCTTGTGCTTCTTTCCGTTTGGCATAGCTTTTATTATTTTATTGGTTTGTTCTATTACTTAATTTTCGATGCAAACGACTTCGCTGGCTTGAATGCAGGGATGTTGTGTGCAGGGATTGTGATAGTTGTATTCTTAGAGATGTTACGAGCTACCTTCTCAGCACGCTTCTTGATGATGAACGAACCAAAGCCACGAAGATATACATTCTCCTCCTTCACGAGTGAGCCCTTTACCTCCTCCATGAAAGCCTCAACAATTGTCTGAATCTGGTTCTTCTCTACACCAGTCTTCTTTGCGATTTCGCTTACGATATCTGCCTTTGTCATAACTATTAGAAATTAAATAAATAGTAAATTTGTTTATAATCCTTTTTTGCGGTTGCAAATATACATTTAGTTTGCCAACCGAGCAAATTTTTTTCGTTATTTTTTACAAAATTAAGCAATTAGCGAGTTTTTTAATTGAGAATTGAGGATTGAAAATTGAGAATTATTCAACTACTCACTACTCTCTCCTCACTACTCACTAAATCTGGTTAAATGCTTTGGCTAAGCCCTCAACAGCCTGGTCGAGTCCGCTCTGCAACTTCTTGCCTAACATCATTCGCATCATCATATTCAGCTCGGCGTGCAGCACCAATCGAATACGGGTATCACCCTCCGACACCTGATGCAACTGAATCCAAAACGAGAAGTCCATCGGCACGGTACCACCATCACCAGTTATCTTAACGTGCTTATTCTCAATCTTCTCCTCGAAGCGTAAAGCTACGGTAAAGCCCTTCACCTTGAACGAGCAACGCTCCTCATCGGCCTGCCACTCCTCCACCTTATCTGCAACTGCAGGCGTCAGCAACGAGAAGTTTGACAGCAGCGGAAAAATCTGCGCCGCCGAGCGGAAAATCTGTTGTTGTTTCGAAATATACTCTTGCATACCTTGGTAAACTATTAGCTATTAGCCATTGGCCATTAGCTTTTTTTTCTGTGGCAAATATACAACTTTTCATCAATTATTTATATATTTGTAGTGTTATTTGAATAAAAATAGATTCCAAAACACATACCACCACTCGAATAAACCGACGCTGGTACGAAAAATGATAAATGCAATTGACAAATATACAACTTATTAACTATTAGGTATTATGAAAAAGATTTTGGTTTTATTTATGGCAGCAATGATTGGTATCACAGCATCGGCACAGTTGAAGGCGCCAAAGATTATTGCTCACCGCGGATTCCACGCATCGGAGGGTGCAGCACGCAACTCACTCAACGCTTTGAAGGCGGCACAGAAGGCAAAAATTTGGGGTTCGGAGTGCGACCTCCAGCTCACCAAAGATGGCGAGGTTCTCGTTATCCACGGACCTAACCACTCGAATGGCGCAGAGCGTTTGAATGTAAACAAATCGACCAAGGAGGCGGTTCAGGCTATACCTCTTAAGAGTGGAGAGGTTGTCCCTACTCTCGACGAGTACCTCAAGCAGATGACAAAGTCTAAGAATACTAAGCTCATTATCGAGATTAAGAATCAGCCTACTCCGCAGCTCGAGACCGAGATTGTGGAGAAGACAGTAAAGGCTGTGGCTCAGTACGGTTTGGAGGAGATGGTTGAGTATATCGCATTCCGTCCGTTTGTTTGCATCGAGATTGCTCGTCTTGCTCCAAAGGGTACAAAGATTGCCTACCTCAACGGCGACTATACTCCTGAGTATTGCAAGCATATGGGCTGTGCGGGTATCGACTACAAGTACAGCAAGTTGCAGGGCAAGCCAAAGTGGATTAAGGAGGCTCACGACCTCGGAATGTACGTTAACGCTTGGACCGTAAATAAGGAGGCAGATATTCGTTGGTGTATCGAGAATGGTGTAGACTACATCACTACTGATGACCCAATGCTCGTAAAGAAGATCATCAAGGAGATGTGTAAATAGTTTTTCAACTGCAGACGATGGATTTCAAATTCAAACTCGATGACAAACCTGGCCTTGGAGCGCTTGTACTCTATGGTCTGCAGTGGCTGATGATATGTATCCCCGTAGTGCTTACGAGTACATTCGTAGCACCAGCGGGCGAGGTTGTATTCTTTACGCAGAAGCTCTTTGCACTCTGCGGAGCTACAATTATCATACAGGTGCTTTTCGGCCATCGCCTGCCACTTGTGGCGGGTCCTGCAGCGGTATTGTTGATGGGTGTTATTGCCGCAGCCTCGCAAGGCCATTCGGCATCGACCATATACCCTTCGATAATCATCGGAGGAGCACTCGTAACACTCTTGGCGGCAGTTGGCGCAATGAAGTACATACAAAAGGTATTTACTCCGCGCATTGTAGCCGCGATAGTGTTACTCATAGCCTTCACCCTCATAAAGCCGATTATAGGCCTTATCTTCGCGGATAAGGCCCACGCAGGGCTTGCTCTCGCTATTGCTATATTTGGCATAGGCATTATGGCTTGGGCTAACAAGGTACTACAAGGTGTCTGGAAATCTACAGTAGTTATCGCCGCAATGATTCTCGGCGCACTATTCTACTACTCTATTACAGGTTTCCCGAAGGAGTTTGTGAGCGATAGTGTAGCGCCACAACTATTTATCAAAGAGATAGGTTTCGATGCAGGTGTAGTCATAGCATTTATATTTTGCTACATCGCCCTGCTCATCAACCAGGTGGGCTCGGTGCAGGCGCTTGGACAATTTGTGGGAGCAGGCAATATGGCACAACGTCAGAAACGAGGTCTGCTTCTCACGGGTATTATGAATATGGTGGCTGGAGCAACCGGTGTTCTCGGACCCGTAGACTATTCTCTCTCACCAGGCGTGGTGGCATCCACATCGTGCGCCTCGCGCTACACCATTTTACCAGCAGCAGTAGCAATGGTCGTGCTGGCCTCCTTCCCAGAGGCTGTGGCGGTGTTACTCACCATTCCGCGTCCTATTATGGGCATCGTACTACTCTACCTTATGGCCACACAGGTGGCGGCAGGCTTGGAGATTATCAACTCATCGAAGGCGGTGACATCATTCCGCGATGGTCTCGTTTTGGGTGTTCCGATTATGCTCACTTTGGCGCTCTCGTTTGCACCTGCCGAGGCGATGGCTGTTGTGCCGTCCTTGCTACGACCAATAGTCGGCAACGGCTTTGTGATGGGAATAATAGTGATTATCGTGCTTGAACACTTGGTTCTGAGAGAGCGGAGAGACGAGAGACGAGAGACGAAAGACGAGAGATAATAAGAAAAACGAGCTGACGGCTCGTTTTTCTTATTTTAAGCTATTAGCTGTTTAGAGAATTTAGGGAGAATAGAGAGTATAGGGAGTATAGGGAGTATAGTGAACTCGGTACAACAACAAATGCCCAGCATCACAAAAATCGTCGATGATGAGATTATTTTTGTGCGAAGCAAGAAGACCGATGCGCAGCATACTATATGGTATGTGAGAAATCGGGCTGTCGCAGGTACGTGCAAAAAGAACTCATCAGAACGATTTTGTTTTTTAGAAAAAAGATATTACCTTTGCACCCGCATATCAACCTCTTATATAGGGTAATCCAACAAATTGCGGTAAAACGCAGGGATTAGACGGCAGTGACCGACTATGGTAGTGGGATTGCAGCGATAATGTTGAATGGAAACTAATAAATTTTGTTGCAACAATGAACAAGGATTCATTAATTAGACTCGTGAACGAGCAGATGTGGACAAAGACTGATGCCGACATCCCTCAGTTCAGCGCAGGTGACACAATCACCGTAACTTATCGTATCATCGAGGGAAGCA
>JAZOWM010000047.1:0-12476 GCA_045659225.1 Alistipes sp. | reverse complement strand
CAATGACTACAACCGTAAGCCCGGCTATACGGCACAGGTTAAGCGACTGCTGGAGCGTGGTTGCAAAATCGACGTTATGGGAGTACAGATGCACCTCTTCAATGTCAAGCACTGTATGGACATCGCCAACGGTGTGAGGATCCAAACCCCATCGCAGGTGCGCGAATACATCGGCTGGGCATCGGAGGCAAATCTGCCAATCCACCTGAGCGAGGTGACAGTTACCGCCCCGTCGCAAGACGAACGTGGTTTTATGATTCAGGCGATTATCGCCCAACAGCTCTATCGTTTGTGGTTCTCGCAGGAGAAGATGATGGGTATCACTTGGTGGAATACGGTTGATGGTTGTGGCGTAAAGAATGAGCCTACAGTATCGGGAATATTCTTCCGAGATATGAAGGAAAAGCCCGCCTACTACGCTCTCGATCAGCTTATTAACCACGAGTGGAAGACCAACACCACCGTCAAGGCCGACGAGCAGGGTAAGGTTCAATTCCGTGGCTTCAAGGGCAAGTATCGCATCTCCTACAAGGATAGGCGAGGTAAGACTCAGGTAGTAGAGTACACTTTGAAATAATAAAACATATATAATATGTACGATTTAATAGTTATAGGTGGCGGTCCTGCAGGATATGTAGGAGCTGTTCGCGCAGCCGAGTTGGGGGCAAAGGTTGCCCTTGTGGAGCGTGCGGAGTTGGGCGGAACGTGCCTAAATTGGGGTTGCATCCCAACCAAGGCTCTGCTCAAGAGTGCGCAAGTCTATCATTACTGCAAGAGCGCAAAGTCGTTCGGAGTGGCGATTGAGGGCGAGGTAAAGGCCGACTTGAAGGCTATGGTGGCTCGTTCCCGACAGGTGGCGCAGACCACAGGTCGAGGGGTAGAGATGCTGCTCAAAAAGGCTGGCGTAGAGGTTATTACCGGCACAGCAGAGTTACTATCGGCGAATGAGGTAAAGGTTTGAGAGGCTACCTACGAAGCCAAAAATATCCTCCTCGCTACGGGTGCTTCGCCACGCGAGGTGCCGTCTATTCCTATTGACCACACCTTCGTTCTCTCCTCGCGCGATGCGCTTGTGTTGGAGGAGTTGCCCGAAACTATGGTTGTCGTAGGCTCGGGTGCTATCGGAAGCGAATTTGCCTTCCTCTACGCATCGTTGGGTGTAAAAGTTACCGTTGTGGAGTATATGCCACAGTTTATGCCGCTGCTCGATGCGGAGGTGTCGGCAGCAGCCGAGCGTGCATTCCGCCGTCAGCGAGTAACGGTTATGACTGACACCGCTGTAAAGGGTGTTTCGGTTGTGGATGGCAAGTGCGTAGTCGAGGTGGAACAGAAGGGCGAAGCGAAGCAAATCGTTGCCGATAAGGTGCTCTCTGCAGTGGGCATCAAGTCTAATATCGAGGGGTTAGGACTCGATAAGGTTGGCGTTCAGGTTGAGCGTGATAAAGTAGTAGTAGACAGCAAGTTCCAGACTTCGGTTGCTGGAATATTTGCCGTGGGAGACATCATTGCATCGCCTGCATTGGCACATATCGCATCAGCAGAGGCAGTGAACTGTGTAGAGCAGATTTTTGGACAAAATCCGCCAGCGATAGACTACGCTTTAACCCCCGCTTGCATCTTTACAACTCCCGAGATTGCATCGGTAGGTTTGACCGAGGAGCAAGCGCAAAAGCTGGGCGTAGAGTACAAGATTACACGCTACAACTTCGGCTCATCGGGCAAGGCTGCAGCGGCAGGTGACCGCGATGGCTTTATCAAACTCCTGTTTAATAACGAGCGTAAACTCATTGGCGCACACATCATCGGCGCAAATGTTGTGGAGATGTTGGGAGAGCCTTCGGTGGCTATGACATTGGGTGCTACAGCCGAGGATTTGGCTCGTACAATCCACGCTCACCCATCACTCTACGAGGGAGTCTACGAGGCTGCTAAAAGCCTTGAAAATGAGAAATAAACCACACGTTATATAATGCGTTACTTTATAGAGTTGCAATACGAGGGTGCGGCCTACTGCGGTTGGCAGCGACAACCCGCCCAACCGACCGTGCAAGGCGTAATCGAGGAGGCTTTGACAAAGCTCCTGCGCCAACCTACCGAGATTGTCGGAGCGGGGCGCACCGATACGGGCGTTAATGCTTCTTTCTATACGGCTCACTTCGATACGGTAGTGGCGATTGACTGCGCACACATCGCCTACAAACTCAATGCGATGTTGCCGCACGATATCGCGATAATGCGTATCTATCAGGTTGCAGAGGATTTGCACGCACGCTTCGATGCGGTGGAGCGAGAGTATACCTACTTTATCTCTCCCGTGAAAGCGCCATTCCGCCGCCACTCGGCGTGGATTTGTTACTTTCAGCTCGATGTGGAGAAGATGAACGAGGCTGCAAACTATCTGCTTGAGGTGGAGGATTTTACGACCTTTGCCAAACTCAACTCGAACAATAAGACCAATATCTGCCACGTTACTCACGCCAAGTGGGAGGTGGAAGAGGATGGTACTCTGTGTTTTACGATTCGTGCAGACCGTTTCTTACGTAATATGGTGCGAGCCATTGTGGGTACGCTTGTAGATGTTGGTAGAGGACGCTATACGGTAGCTGAATTCCGTGAGATTGTCGATGCGAAAGACCTTTCGCGAGCGAGCAGTGGAGCGCAGCCGCAGGGACTTTTTCTCAGCAATGTTAAGTATAAAGGGCAAATGCAATAGCATTTGTCTTTTTTATTTCGTCTAAAATGATTATCTTTGCGAGTTAAACCAGAAAAACAGTATAAAATTATGAAAGTTGCAATTATCGGCTACGGCAAAATGGGACACGAAATCGAGCAGGTTTTGCTCCAACGAGGCCACTCCGTAGCACTCATTATAGACCAAAACAACACCGCTGACCTCTGTGCCGAGAAGTTGGCAGATGTGGATGTAGCAATCGAGTTTACTACGCCAGATACCGCCTATACGAATGTTCGCACCTGTATCGAGTGCGGAACTCCCGTAGTGAGTGGTACAACTGGTTGGCACGATAAGTTGGAGGAGATGCAGGCATTGTGCCGCGAGAAAAACTCCACTATGATTTGGTCATCGAACTACTCGCTTGGCGTGAATATAACATTCCGCCTCAATCGCTACTTGGCGGAGTTGATGAACCGCTTCGATGCCTACAATGTCGCTATCGAGGAGATTCACCACACCCAGAAGAAGGATGCACCGAGTGGAACAGCTATCTCGTTGGCAAACGACATCCTCACACGCGTGGAGCGCAAGGAGAACTGGGTAAACGAGCCTACAACCGATGCAAAGGCTCTCGAAATCGTTTCGTTGCGTGAGGGTGCTGTACCAGGCACCCACACCGTAACCTACGAGTCTGCCGATGATAAAATCGAGATTAAGCATACCCTCTTCTCTCGCCGAGCATTGGCTCTCGGTGCGGTAGTTGCAGCGGAGTTTGTAGCACCTCGCAAGGGTGTATTCACTATCGATGATTTGTTCGAATAATATGGAAAAGATTAAGGCTTTTTTCAAAAACCGTTGGGTGAAGTTTGCTATTGCCAGCGTTGCATACATTCTGCTGTTCGTGGTATGGACCGGTAATCTGTGGCTTCTGCTTGGCTTGCCACTCATCTACGACTACTTCGTTTCGCGCTTTGTCTATCGCTATATCGGCACCAAGAACGACGAATTGCGCAAGAGATATCCAACCTACAACTCTATTTACGGTTGGATTGATGCAATCGTTTGGGCTACTGTAGTGGCAACATTGGTGCATATCTTTGTATTCCAGCTCTATGTAGTGCCAACATCTTCGATGGAGAAGACCATTCTCATTGGCGACTACCTCTATGTGAGCAAACTATCGTATGGTCCGCAAGTGCCAAACACCCCTGTGGCTATGCCGTTTGTCTACAACACAATGCCATTCTCCAACAAGAAATCCTACTCGGAGTGCATCAAGTGGGACTATCACCGTCTGCGTGGTTGTGGCAAGGTTGAGCGCGAGGATGTTGTGGTATTCAACTTCCCTGCAGGTGACACCGTGCTGCTCGAGAATCAGGCTGTTACCTACTACGATATTTTGCGCGAGTATCAAGAGACCCTTGGCAAGGAGGAGGGTAAAAAACGTCTCCACCAGGACTACACCGTTATCTCTCGCCCTGTAGATAAACGTGAGAACTACATCAAGCGTTGCGTGGCTATTCCTGGCGACACATTGCAGATTGTCAATACCGAGCTCTTTGTGAATGGCAAGGCTCAACCTGCTTGCGAGGAGCGCCAGCATATCTATTTCGTAAGGACTACAGCCCCATTGTCGGACTACGCCTTTGCTAACCTCGGTATCACCGAGTATGACGGCTCGGCTCCATACTACTACGTAGCAACCACCAGGAAGGGCGCTGAGCAACTACGCAAATTTAAGAGCGTGGAGAGCGTGGAGCTATACAACAATACAACGCCATCGCTCGACACCTTCCCTCATAGCGAGAAATATGCTTGGACACAGGATAATTTCGGTCCACTTTGGGTGCCATATAAGGGTGCAACCATCTCCCTCTCAATCGACAACCTACCTCTCTACGAGCGCATTATCGACCAATACGAGGGGCACGACCTCAAGGTAGAGGGTGACAAGATATTTATCGATGGGGTGGAGAGTGACTCCTACACCTTTGCGATGGACTACTACTTTATGATGGGTGACAACCGCCACAACTCGGCAGACTCCCGCTTTTGGGGCTTTGTGCCAGAGGATCATATCGTGGGTAAGGCTCTCTTCAAGGTCTTCTCGAAGGGTGAGAATGGCATCCGTTGGAACAGAATGTTTAAGAAGGTAGAGTAGGGTGGCAGAACAGAAGGACTCATACCTCACCATTGCCGAACCAGCCGAGGCGATATACAAGGAGCGCAGTAGCAAGTTCCTCACCTACGCCTACCCAGTAGAGAGCGAGGAGGAGATTAAGGAGCTACTCGATGCTCTGCGTAAGGAGTATTACGATGCTACGCATCACTGCTACGCCTACCGCTTGGGCGCGCAGGGCGAAGTGTTCCGTGCCAATGACGATGGAGAGCCTTCGGGAACGGCAGGAAAACCGATTCTGGGACAGCTACTCTCGGCCGATTTGACCAACTGCTTAGTCGTGGTTGTGCGCTACTTCGGAGGCACAAAGTTGGGCGTTTCGGGCTTGATACAGGCCTACAAGGAGTCCACTGCCGAGGTGATTGCCGTCAGCAAGATTATTGAAAAGACTGTCGATAGAGTTATCAAGGTCGAGTTTTCGTATATATCGATGAATGGTGTGATGCGCGTAATCAAGGAGATGTCGCCCCGTATCGATGAGCAGGTGTTCGACAACCTCTGCACAATGACTCTCCGCATTCGAGAGAGCGAAGCCGATATACTCGTTGCCAAGTTGGAGAAGGTCGAAGGAGCAACCGTGGAGATGCAAAATGCATAATGCAAAATTATAAATACTTTAATTGTCAATTAAATAGAGTCAAAACCTCCAAACTATACAATTATGAAGATTAGAAACCTACTTGTAGTTGTCTGCATCGCATTCACACTCTCAGCTGCAGCGCAGCAAAAGAGTCAACCATCGTGGCTTAAAGATGCCGTTATCTACCATATATATCCATCCACTTTTATGGATTCGGACGGTAATGGTATCGGAGATTTGGAGGGTATACGCTCGAAGTTGGACTACATCAAGAGCGTAGGATTCAACTGTATTTGGATGTCGCCGTGCTTCAAGAGCGCTTGGGAGGATGGAGGCTACGATATCCTCGATTTCTACAATGTGGACCCTCGCTTCGGTACAAACGAGGATTTGAAGCGACTTATCGATGAGGCACACAAGAAGGGTATCAAGATTTTGCTCGACCTTGTGGCAGGTCACACATCGGACAAGCACCCTTGGTTCCAGGAGTCGTTGAAGGCGGAGCGCAACAAATACTCCGACTACTACATCTGGACCGAAGGTCACACAATGCCACAGCCGAGCTTCCGTTGGGTGGATAACACCTACCCTCGCAACGGCATCTATTTGAGCAACTTCTTCCCTATTCAACCTGCATTGAACTACGGCTACTACAATCCTAATCCGAAGAATAGCTGGGAGCAGGCATACGAAGCACCAGGTCCAACCGCAGTGCGTAACGAGTTGAAGAAGATTATCGCCCACTGGTGCGATATGGGAGCAGATGGCTTCCGCGTAGATATGGCGAAGTCGCTTGTCAAGGGTGATAACAAGGCGCAAGATGGCGTAATGCGACTTTGGAAGGAGATTTTCGAGTGGTACAACACCAAATATCCCGAGAATATTATGCTCTCGGAGTGGTCATATCCTAAGCAGTCTATCTCGGCAGGTTTCAACATCGACCTCCTCATCCACAACGGATTGGGTGGCAAGGTCTATCGTCCACTCGTTTGCGAAACATCAGACAAGTTGGTACCTACCAAGTGCTACTTCACTCGTAAGGGTGATGGCAATATTAAGAGCGCTATGGAGACCTATACCAAGATCTACAACGATTATCGTGCACTCGGTGGCTACGCTTCGATGCCTACAAATAGCCACGATATTTGGCGCTTGACACGTTTGAATCGCAATACTCCCGAGGAACAGAAGGTTGCAATAACCCTCTTCCTCACACTCCCTACTCCGCCAATCGTATACTATGGCGAGGAGGTTGGTATGCGTAACCTCGAGTATGCTCCAGCAAAGGAGGGAAGTTTCTCGAGTCGTAATCGTTCGGTTTGTCGTACCCCTATGCAGTGGAATACAGAGCGTAATGCGGGCTTTTCTACCATAAAAGATGCGCGCAAGCTCTACTTGCCAGTGGACTACTCGTTCTCGTTCCCTAACGTTGCCGAGCAGGAGAACGATCCTAACTCGATTCTTGCCTATGTGAAGGGACTCTTGGCACTGCGTGCTGCAACCCCTGCACTCGGAGTTGAGGGAGAGTGGAAGTACGTTGGAGACTTGGATAATCCTTATCCTATGATCTATGCCCGCACACTCGGTGAGGAGAAGTATGTGGTGGTGTTCAACCCTGCCGACCGTGAGGTCGAAGGCTCAATCGCTCCTATGGGTAAGAAGGCAGAGTGGGTATATGGCAACGATGCTGCACTTGCAAAGTGTAAGACATCGAAGGCGGGACACACCTTCAAGATGAAGCCAGTAAGCGTGGCAATATTCAAGATTAAGTAGTGAATGGCTAACTCCATCTACATAAAGGGCGCGAGGGTACACAACCTCAAAAATATCGAACTCGATATTCCTCACGAGAAGTTGATTGTCGTGACAGGTTTGTCGGGCTCGGGTAAATCGACCTTGGCATTCGATACTATCTTTGCCGAGGGACAACGCCGTTATGTAGAGAGTTTGTCAGCCTATGCTCGCCAATTCTTGGGGCGTATTTCGAAGCCCGATGTCGATTTGATTTCGGGTATTGCCCCCGCTATCGCCATCGAGCAAAAAGTCTCATCTCGTAACCCTCGTTCTACAGTGGGCACTGTAACCGAGATTTACGACTACCTAAAACTCTTGTATGCCCGTGTGGGCAAGACAATTTCTCCAGTTTCGAGTGTGGAGGTCAAGTGCTATGACACTGACGATGTGGTTGATTTTCTCCTCTCGTTGGGTGAGGGTACAAGGGTGGTTATCGCTGTTCCGATGCAGTTGGACAAAGGCGAGAGCATTATCGAGAAGTTGCTCACGCTCGTCAAAGAGGGTATCGTGCGACTGATGGCCGATGACAAGACCGTGCTTATTGACGACTTTATCAAGGAGGTCGATTTGGAGCGCTCGGCAGAGGGTATCTATATTGTTATAGACCGCTTGCGAGTGGCGAAAGACGAAGATGCACTCACCCGTATGCGAGAGTCTGTATCACGAGCATTTGGTTATGGAACAGATAGTTGCGTCATTATCGAGGGCGAGAATAAGCACCTTTTCAACTCCAACTTCACAGCTGATGGTATCGAGTTTGAACGCCCAACCGAGCATCTCTTTTCGTTCAACAATCCGATAGGAGCTTGCCCACGATGTGAGGGTTGGGGCAAGGTTACTGGCATTGACGAGGAGTTGGTTGTTCCCGACAAATCGCGTACCATATTCGACAACGCCATAGCGTGTTGGCGAGGCGACACAATGAAGTGGTTTAGAGATCAACTCGTGATGAATGCCTACAAGTTCGACTTCCCAATTCACGCGCCATATCATACACTCACCGAGGAACAACGCCGACTCTTGTGGCTTGGAAATGAGTATTTTGAGGGGCTAAACTCCTTCTTCGAAATGCTCGATAGTCAGCGCCATAAGATGCAATATCGCATTCTCAAAGCGCGCTTTATGGGCAAGGCTGTTTGTCCTGAGTGTGAAGGTAACCGCTTGCGTAAGGAGGCATTGTATGTGCAGTTTGGCGGCAAAAATATCGCCGAGGTGGTACGAATGACCGTAGATGAGGCGATAGAGTTTTTCGCTTCGGTTTCGCTCAGCGACCACGAAAAGAAGAGTTCGGAGCGCCTTCTGACCGAAGTCCGCAATCGTCTGCAATATCTTAGCGATGTAGGTTTGGGCTATCTCACGCTCGACCGAGGCTCGGCAACCCTTTCGGGTGGCGAGAGTCAGCGCATCAACCTCGCGACCTCGCTCGGTAGCAACCTTACAGGCTCGCTGTATATTCTCGATGAGCCAAGCATCGGACTCCATCCACGCGACACACACCGCCTTATCGAGGTGCTGAAACAACTCCGAGATATGGGCAATACGGTGATTGTTGTGGAGCACGAGGAGGAGGTTATCCGTGCTGCCGACCATATTATAGATATTGGCCCTGAGGCTGGCGCAAATGGCGGCAGAGTAGTCTATAATGGCGATTTAGAGCACCTTTCGACCGCTACCGAGAGCTATACTGCCGACTACTTGTCGGGCAAACGCGAGATTGCTATTCCGTCATCTACACGCGGCTGGAGCAATTTTATAAAATTAAATGGTTGCCGACATAACAACCTCAAAAATATATCGGTCAAAATTCCGCTCGGCGTTATGACTTGTATTACAGGCGTTAGTGGCTCGGGCAAATCGTCGCTTGCGAGGGATATTCTCTATCCAGCATTGCATCGCCATTTAGCCGATACAGGCGACCACCCAGGCGACTTCGATGGCTTGAGTGGCGATATGTCGCTATTGCGTGGCGTGGAGTTAGTAGACCAAAACCCTATCGGCAAGTCATCTCGCTCAAACCCAGCAATTTACATCAAGGCGTGGGACGAGATTCGCAAGCTCTTTGCCGAGCAACCATACGCCAAGCACAACAATATTACCGCATCATACTTCTCGTTCAACTCGGCGGGAGGTCGCTGCGAGGTGTGTCAGGGCGAGGGCTCTATTAAGGTGTCGATGCAGTTTATGGCCGATATTACACTCACTTGCGAGGCTTGCAATGGCAAACGCTTCAAAGACGAGGTTTTGGAGGTCAAGTATCGCGATAAGTCCGTGAGTGACATTCTCGATATGAGCGTTGACGAGGCGATAGCATTCTTCAGCGAAGATGCCAAGGAGTGCCGCCGCATCATTGAGCGACTAAAAACACTGAGCGATGTGGGCTTGGGATATGTGAAGCTCGGACAGCCGTCATCAACCCTTTCGGGCGGTGAGAGTCAGCGAGTTAAGTTGGCATCGTACCTTGCACGAGAGTTCACCGACAAGCGAATGATGTTTATCTTCGATGAGCCAACTACGGGATTGCATATCCACGATATAAACCGTCTGCTGAAGGCCTTTAACGCACTGATTGCCGCAGGTCATACGGTCGTAATCGTAGAGCATAATATGGAGGTTATCGAGTGTGCCGACCACATTATCGACCTCGGCCCCGAAGCTGGCTCTGCGGGTGGAACAATCGTCTTTGAGGGCACACCTGCGGAACTTGTCAAGTGCGACCAAAGTCACACAGGCGCTTTCTTAAAATCTAAAAAGCTAATAGCTAATGGCTAATAGCCCAAAAAATTATGGAAGAATTTTTTTTATACGAACTCTCGAACGGCATTCGTTGCGTACACCGCCAGACAAAGAGCGGGGTGGCACGATGTGCGTTGATGATAAATGCGGGTAGTCGTGACGAGCTTGCAAACGAGTTCGGCATTGCCCACTTCACCGAACACGGCTTTTTCAAGGGCACAAAGCACCGCAAGGCTTATCAGGTGAATTGCCGTTTGGAAAATCTTGGTGGCGAGCTGAACGCCTTTACCTCGAAGGAGGATACCACCGTACACGCCACCGTACTGCGTGGCGACTTCACGAAGGCTGTCGAGCTTGTTGCCGATGTGGCTTTCAACTCGACCTTCCCCGACAAAGAGCTCGACAAGGAGCGAGAGGTTATTCTCGACGAGATAAACACCTATCGTGATTCGCCAAACGACGATATCTACGACTCGTTCGAAGATTTAATCTTCGCTGGCTCGGAATTAGGCCACAACATCCTCGGCACTCCGCGTTCGTTGAAGGGTATCAATTCGGCAGCAATACACCGCTTCCGCGCTCGCACCCACACCACCGACAAGATGGTTTTCGCTTCGATTGGCAATATATCGCTTGGTCGCATCAAGGAGATTGCCGAGCGCTATTTCGGCGGTTATGCGGCCACTACGCAGGCGTTTAAGCGTGTCAAACCTGTCGATGTGGCGCAGTTTGAGAAGGTGGTAAACAAACGCACCCATCAGGCGCACTGCATCATCGGAGCGAGAGCCTACAACCTTGCCGACAAGCGTCGTCTGCCGTTCGCATTGCTTACGAATATCTTGGGCGGCCCGTGCGCCAACTCACGACTCAATATCAGCGTGCGTGAGCGCAACGGACTAACATATAATATAGGTGCGGCCTACTCGTCATTGTCGGATTGCGGTTTGGCAAGCATCTACTTCTCGTCAGACCACGAGAATAGCGACAGATGCCGTGAGATTATCGCCGGCGAGATTAAGAAGTTGCAGACTACGGCTCTTACCCCTCGCCAACTCTCTATGGCGAAGCGACAATTTATCGCACAGTTGGCAATTATTAACGAGGGTATGGAGGGTTATATGCTTGGCGTGGGCAAGAGTCTGCTTTCGTATGGCGAAGTAGACACCTTAGAGGAGTCCTACCGCAAAATCAACGCCGTTACCGCCTCCGAAATCTTGGAGGTTGCCAACGATGTGTGGGCAGAGCCTTCGGTATTGCTTTATAAATAGGCTATTAGCTATTAGCTTTTAAGATAATCGCCGAGCAGATTTTTCTGCTCGGCGATAGTTGTTTAGTTAAATACCACCATTCTCCATTGGAGGAATGGTAAATGTTCCAGTAACTATATTGAAATAGTAGTAACGGCCTATTTGGAAGGTCTCTCTATAAGGTGTTAATTTTAACTGAGCATTATCAGATGACAATTGTCCTCTATAATAAACTGTACTTACCGAATTAAGATCGCTCATGAACAAATATGATAAATCATCAATATTAGGTAATGGGAAAGTATAATCATCATCAGAGTAGTAGCTATAAGCCGCATTTTTTCTTGGAAATAGCAATAAGAAACAGTCGTATTGGGCTGTTAAGTTGATCGTTTCGGAAGATGAAACCGTAATCATTTCATCAAATTTAAGCGAAACTTTCGATCTATCGTAGCATGTAGATTTTCCCGTTACTTTATATTTTCCTGTAAGTAATTGTATGGCTGTTTTATCCCAAGTACCATCTATTGTAGCTATAACCGAGCCTTGTTCATTTTCAATTGTCAATTTGTAAGAATTTTCGACTAACTCCTTTGTTGCAATATGCTTGTCATAGAACTCTTGATAGACCTCATCTGCCGTAGCGCGACTCATACTGCCACTCTCAACGAACTTTACACCGAAACATACATCAACCAACTTTTTCTCCACATTTACATCTTCTCCATTTTCGCAAGACAAACAACATATTGCTGCCACGCATAACAACAAAAACGACAAAATCTTTTTCATAATAGTTTAATTTTAAGTTTTTGCCCACCAACCCCGAATGTGCGGTTAATATAAAAAAGAAAGTGTGGAGTTGAACGCTTATTTAATGGGTGGCTCTGGTAAGCCAGTAAACAAATAAGCAACACACCACACTCGGTAGGTTATATCGATAGATATAATACTACACAAGCACAGAGTATTCACCTAATCCTTGTTTACTTGAAATTTACCAGATTTCCCATTAAGGATTAGCGAAACACTTTCGCAAAATATGTCTGCAATCAGAGGACTGCACCACAAATTTAGAAATAATTTTCGAGAGTTGCAGTATTGTGGACAAAATTTTTTAATTTTGCAGAAGAATGCGCCAATTAGGTAGCATTTAATGGCATTCGGGCTTACAGCCCTTAATGGCATTTAATGACAGCGCACTCCAAAGGAGTGCTTAATAACAGGCGCTTTGCCATACAGCGAGTGTAACGAGCGCATGTCATTCAT
>JAZOWM010000046.1:0-7056 GCA_045659225.1 Alistipes sp. | reverse complement strand
GCGCATTGGTAGCCGATGTTCGAATAGACATAGCGGTCCACAATTACCACCTTGCCCTCCTCCTGCCACTGGCGGATTTGTGGTGCCATATCGGCACGGTCACCCGCATAGAGCAGAGCCACGATATATGGGTCTACTTGGTCTACACCGCCCAACTCGCCACGCAAAAAGCGAGCAATCAACTCGCCATATATAGGAGCATCGAAGCGAGGAAAGTGAACATACTCACTCTCGATGCCTCGCTCTGAGAACATCTCACGCAACTTCTTAATTTGGGTCGATTTACCCGCTCCGTCAAGTCCTTCAAGTACTATGAACATAATTCTATATTTGGGCTTTTAGCCATTAGCCGTTAGCCATTGGCTTTTATTACTTCAACATTCTTACCGCTCGTTTCAATGCTGAAACAAATGCGTCAATATCTTCTTTATTGGTGTAGAGCGCTATCGAGGCTCGTACTACGCCGTTTGTGCCATAGCGTGCCATAACTGGCTCGGCGCAGTGGTGACCAGTGCGAACTGCAACGCCCTGCTTGTCGAGAATCATTCCGACATCGTAGTGGTCACAACCCTCGACATTGAACGAAATGATCGGCGACTTATCCGCAGTTGTGCCATAGATACGCACGCCCTCAATCTTCTGCAACTCCGCAGTTGCGTAGTCGAGTAACTCCTTTTCGTGCGCCTCAACCTCCTCCGCAGAGAACTGTTGCAAGAACTTTATCGCCTCGGCCAAACCGACTGCGCCGATAAAGTTGGATGTTCCAGCCTCAAATTTGAGAGGCAGAGGTGCGTAGGTGGTCTTTGCGAAGGTCACCTTATCGACCATATCGCCACCGCCCATATATGGAGGCATCTTGTCGAGTAACTCTCGTTTACCATACAACACGCCTATACCCGTAGGGCCATATAGTTTATGTCCCGAAAAGGCATAGAAGTCGCAATCAAGAGCCTTGACATCTACCCCTCCGTGAACAACGCCCTGACAGCCATCTACCACCACAACAGCACCCACCGAGTGAGCCTTGGCGATAATCTTTGCAAGGTCAGGTCGAGTACCGAGCGTATTCGATGCCTGGGTTATCGCCACCACCTTGGTACGCCCGTCAATAAATGTATCAAGGGTTTCGAGTTCCAATGCGCCGTTATCGTCCACTGGAATTACTCGCAACTCCGCCCCCTTGCGCTCCGTAGCAAACTGCCACGGAACAATATTGGAGTGGTGTTCGATGTGGCTGACAACCACATTATCACCCTCGTACAAGAACTTTTCGCAGTAACTCGAAGCCACCAAGTTGAGCGACATAGTAGCACCCGAGGTGAATACTATCTCCTCTCGACACTCTGCACCCACAAACTCTCGCACCACCTCGCGAGCCTCCTCGTATTTGGCGGTCATCTCCTCTGAGAGGAGGTGTACGCCACGATGGATATTGGCATTATCGTTCAATAGCAGCTCCTCCATCTTCTTCACTACGCACAACGGTTTCTGTGCCGTAGCAGCACTGTCGAGGTATATAAGCTTGCGGCCATACACCTCGCGCTCCAAGATTGGAAATTGCCCGCGTATTTTCTCTATATCGAACATACTATTCGTTTAATCTCTTTTGCAATGCCTCGTGGAGCATCTCGGCAAGTGGCTCGATGTCGCACTTTGCCACAACCTCGCCAACGAAGCCCTCCAACATAAGTCGCTCGGCACTCTCCTTCGAGATACCTCGCTGACGCATATAGTAGATAGCCTGTTCATCGAGTTGTCCTACGGTCGAGCCGTGCGAACACTTCACGTCATCGGCATATATCTCCAACTGCGGTTCGGACACCACACGGCCACCGCCAAGTTCGATATTGCGATTGAGCTGCTTTGCATCGGTGCGTTGAGCATCCTGCGCCACATATACCAAACCCTTAAACTCGGCCACAGCTCTACCCGAAGCGACACTCTTAACCGTCGAATTACTCTTGCAATCCGCAACATTGTGGCGAGTAACGAGCGACAACAGTGCGTGGTCAAAGCCCGTAGCCACAACCGCTGCATTCATCGTAAATAAAGAGTGCGGAGCATTGAGCAATGTCTCGTACGACGAGTGTGCGCCACGCAACATAATGGTAGTTACCGAGCACTCGCTACCCTCCGCCTGCTCAACAACCACCGAAGTATACTTCTCCGAGGCATAGACCTCCGTAAGCGTCAACTGCGTATGCGGAGCAAGTCGAATGGTCAAGGTGCACTCCTTCGCATCATCGTGCCACACCACAAGCGACACCCCCTGCGAAGCCGAAACCTCAATCTCGCCCTTTCGTGGATTGCGCACTACAATCGGCAATGAGAGGTCGCACTTGTCGTCTATGCGCCCTACCTTCACCTCTCGCAGTAAGCCCTCCGATATCAACTTTTCGACCATCTCCGTTACTCCTTATAGTCATTAATAAGCCAATCGTAACCCTCTTTTTCGAGCTTCAAAGCCAACGATTTGTCGCCCGAATATATAATTTTACCCTTGTAGAGCACGTGTACAAAGTCCGGAACGATATAGTCCAACAGACGCTGGTAGTGGGTAATCACTACTGTTGCATTCTGCGGCGTGTGCAACTTTGTTACGCCCGTAGCCACAATGCGCAAAGCGTCGATATCCAAGCCCGAGTCGGTCTCGTCGAGGATAGCCAACTTCGGATCGAGCATCGCCATCTGGAAGATCTCGTTCTTCTTCTTTTCGCCACCCGAGAAGCCCTCGTTCACGGCACGCGAAGTCATCTTGGTATCCAACTCCACAACCTTTGCCTTCTCGCGCATCATCTTCAAGAACTCCGCTGCGGTCAATGGTTCCTCGCCACGCGACTTGCGCTGTTCGTTTACGGCAATCTTCATAAAGTTTGCCATCGTAACACCTGGAATCTCTACTGGATATTGGAAGCCAAGGAACAAACCCTTGCGAGCGCGCTCCTCAATCGACATATCACGCAAATCCTCGCCCTCAAACGAGAGTTCATCTGCCTCAACTTCAAATTTACTATTTCCTGCAATCACCGATGCCAAAGTACTCTTACCCGAGCCATTTGGGCCCATTATGGCGTGTACCTCGCCAGCCTTAACCTCGAAGTCGATACCTCGAAGAATCTCCTTACCATCAACTGATGCGTGAAGATTTTTAATCTTTAACATATAATTCTTAATTCTCAATTTATCCTACGCTGCCCTCCAAACTTATAGAAAGTAGTTTTTGCGCCTCTACGGCAAACTCCATCGGCAACTTCGCCAACACCTCACGGGCATAACCGCCCACAATCAGACCCACTGCGTCCTCGGTAGAGAGACCTCGCTGATTGCAGTAGAACAACTGCTCCTCCGAAATCTTCGATGTTGTAGCCTCGTGTTCGAGTTGAGCCGACGAGTTGCGACAATCCACCGTTGGGAATGTGTGCGCGCCACACCTATCGCCAATCAATAGCGAGTCACACTGCGAATAGTTGCGGGCATTCTCAGCCTTCGGCATAACCTTAACCAAGCCACGATAGGCGTTCTGCGACTGACCTGCCGAGATACCCTTCGACACGATGCGACTGCGAGTATTGCGACCAATATGAATCATCTTTGTACCCGTATCTGCCTGCTGGAAATTGTTGGTCATAGCTACCGAGTAGAACTCGCCCACCGAGTTATCGCCCATCAACACGCAGCTCGGATATTTCCAAGTGATAGCCGAACCTGTCTCGACCTGCGTCCAGAAGAGGTGAGCATTCTCCTTGCACAAACCTCGCTTGGTTACGAAGTTGTAGATACCGCCCTTACCCTCCTTATCGCCTGGGTACCAGTTCTGCACTGTCGAGTACTTAACCTCAGCATCGCGTTCCACTACAATCTCCACAACTGCGGCGTGGAGCTGATTCTCGTCACGCTGTGGTGCGGTACAACCCTCCAAGTAGCTCACATAAGCCCCCTCGTCAGCAACGATGAGAGTTCGCTCGAACTGTCCTGTACCCTGCGCATTGATGCGGAAGTATGTCGAAAGCTCAACCGGGCAACGCACGCCCTTTGGAATGTAGCAGAACGAGCCGTCCGAGAATACTGGCGTATTCAACGCTGCGTAGAAGTTGTCGGCATACGGCACTACCGAGCCGAGGTACTTTTGCACTAACTCCGGATATTCGCGTATAGCCTCCGAGATTGGGCAGAAGATAATTCCACGCTCCGCCAACTCCTTTTGGAAGGTGGTCTTTACCGACACCGAGTCCAGCACGGCATCTACCGCCACGCCTGCCAATACCTTCTGCTCCTCCAACGGAATACCGAGTTTGTCGAAGGTCGCCTTCAACTCTGGGTCCACCTCGTCCATCGAGGCGAGTTGCTTCTTCTTTTTTGGAGCAGCGAAGTAGATTATGTCGTTGAAATCGATTTCGGGAATATCGAGGTGGCCCCAAGTCGGGTGCTTCAAAGTGAGCCAATGGCGGTAGGCCTTCAAGCGCAGTTCGAGCATCCACTCAGGCTCCTCCTTCTTCGCCGAGATAAGGCGAATGACACCCTCGTTCAAACCTTTCGGAATGAACTCGGTGTCGATATCGGAGGTGAAGCCATACTTGTAGTCGGACTCCTCGATTGTGGTCTTAATATCTATATTTTGCTCTTTCATTTCGTTCAAAAACTTTGTATCAAAGATACAATTGTGCAAATATAGTGAAAAGTTGGGGACTTTTCAAATTAAAAATTGAGAATTGAGAATTAAAAATTGGATTTAGGGGCTTTTGCTGACTAATTAGAGATGACATTTAATGGCATTCAGGCTTGCGCCCTTAATAACATTCAATGGCATTCGCACTCTTACAGAGTGCTTAATGGCATAAAATAACGATTTGTCGGCTTGTCATTCAATGCCATTATTTTTTGCACTTTTCGAGATAAGTTGCTATATTTGCAACGGACTGTTGCATTAAACCTCATAGAGGAGATGGTCAATAGTTGTCGGGGATACGATAAGCTCTCTGTATGCGGGAACACTTAGTATCCCTTTATTTTTTGTTATCGCATTATTTTTTTATATATTTGCACCAAGCGTTAGGGAAGTCAGGGAGCGAGGGCACTTCGAGTCTGGGTTGTCTCCTAACGAGAGTGTCATCAGTGCCGGTGGCACTCACTTTTTAGGGTTTCAATTGCGGCTTGGTAGGCGGATATGCCCAGACCCCGAGCCTAAATGACAAGCGAAACTAACAAAGAGGGCATATACTCTCTGTTTTATATTTAGAAGGCATCTTGATCAACCTACAAACTAAAATACTATGAAGGAGCATGGAATCGTCTATATCCTTACAAACCCAAGTTTCAGGGAGGATATTGTCAAAATTGGTATCACATCTGGTACTGTTGAGAAGAGAATGAAAGAGTTACATACAACTGGAGTGCCGACTCCTTTTGAATGGTATGCTATATATCAGACTCCTGAGCATGAGAAGGTTGAACAATTTGTTCACGATTCGCTTTCTCTATTGCTAAACAATAGAATTAACCCGAAAAGAGAATTCTTTGACATTAAGCCCGAAGTTGCATTTGAATATCTTATGCAGATATCAAAACTTATAGGCGGAGAGGTTATCCCTCAAAGCAAACACGCTGAAGTTGCCAAGCAGGAAATCGAAAAGCGCCAAGCATTCCAAGATAAAGAAGAATGGCTGAAAGAAAATCACACAGAGGGATTAAGTGACTTAATTGATAATTTTGTTAGCAAAGGCTTCGGTTATCATTTGGGCACATCTGATTTGCGCATTGACATAACACCTTCAATGAGCAAAAAGTCATATAATTGCCTAATGTTAATCGGCGGTAAAGATTACGCCTCTTTTCAACCATCTGAATTATATAAGTTATGCGAATTTTGTAACGACCAACCTCAAATTGTCGATGATTTACTTGAATCTTTGCGTCCATATCTAATGAAAAATCAGAAGCGCGAACCATATGAGCTATCGACGGGTTATTACAACATATCGTACGATACACTAGTTCGCAATATTGATAAGATTGTTCGTATTTTTTCAAAATTAATAACATCCAACAAATGAGCACACTTGAACGAGCAATAGAAATTGCAACCGAAACACATCGTGGACAATTTGATAAGGCTGGCAATAACTATATAGATCATCCATTGCGAGTAATGTCTGCGGGCAAGACATTAAATGAAAAGATTGTAGGCGTACTACACGATGTAGTCGAAGATAGCAACTGGACATTTGAGCAACTATCAAATGAAGGATTCTCTGACGAGATTATTGCCGCTTTACGGTGTGTAACCAAACTGTCAGAGAATGAGCCATACGATGAGTTTATTGAACGAGTTATGAAAAATGACTTGGCTATCGCAGTAAAGATAAACGACTTATCGGACAATATGGATATTCGCAGATTGAAAGAATTGACCGAGAAGGATTTTCAGCGTTTGCAAAAATACCACAGAGCATATACACAACTCACTTCGAATAGATCGTAAAGTTGTCATTAAATGCCATTATCAAAAAAAAAGCCAATGGCTAATGGCTAAAAGCTAATGGCTTTTTACTATCTTTGCGCCAAGAAATTGGCTAAACGATCATGAAGAACTTACTTGAATTAATTGAGGAGCGCTACTCGGCTCGCTCGTACAGCGACCGCAAGGTGGAGCAGGAGAAGATTGACTATATACTTGAATGTGCGCGACTTGCACCGTCGGCAGTGAATTTTCAGCCGTGGCGATTTATCCTTGTAGAGAGCGAGGAGAAGCGTACTGCCCTCCACGCAGGATATGCGCAGGAGTGGTTCCAGCAAGCACCGCTCTATATCGTAGTGTGTGGCGACCACTCGCAGTCGTGGACCCGCAAGAAGGATAGCCACGGCCACGCCGATATCGATGCAGCTATCGCAGCGGAACATATCTGCTTGGCCGCTACCGAGGTAGGACTCGGTTCGTGCTGGGTTTGCAACTTCCGCCCCGCAATCGTAAGCGAGGTGTGGGGTATCGATGGCGAAGCGGCCTACCCTGTTGTTATTATCCCTACCGGCTACGCACCCGACTCACCGACAGTGAAGAAG
>JAZOWM010000045.1:0-13839 GCA_045659225.1 Alistipes sp. | reverse complement strand
GACTTGGCTTACGGTCGTCGTGGTGGTGGTCAGTTGATCGGTCCTAACGAGGCTTTGGAGTTCGAGGTTGAGCTTCTCGAGGTAATCCCAGCAGCAGTTGAGGAGGCACCAGCAACAGAGGCAGAGCCAGCTAACTAATTTAGGTCACCACTTGTGCAAAGTTTGTGGAGGGCGAAAGCTCTCCACTTTTTTGTTGCTGGAGCCTACATCTTGACATTCCCCCTAAATCCCCCTTTGTCAAAGGGGGACTTGTCGCTTCGCTCTAGTAACAGAGGCAGAGCCAGCAAAATAGTTGCAAATATTAAACCTATAGAGGGTGTGTCCAACAATCTTTGGGCACGCCCTTTTTATATAAATTTGTATAACAAAAACTATTTTAAAGCTGCTCGCAGTCCGTAAAAGCGAAGCATACTTGGACGTATGTGAGCATTTTACGGCAATGCAGATGCCAAAAGAGTCTTGTTAGACAGATTTATCTTTTTTTGAGTCGCTTCGGCAGCTCTATATACTCCGCATATACAATCTTACTATGGGGATTCGAGGATGTTATCTCCTGACGGATAGCCTTCGTGCCGTAGCGAATAAATAGAAACTTGCGCGGTACACGATGAACAATCTGACGCAGGGTATCAACACTCTCAATTCGGCACTTGGCAACTCCACTATCTATCATAGCATCGACTCTCACCCAATCATCGCTCCACCGAAAAATGGAGACGGTATCGCGTAGGAGTATTGTATCACGCAGCGAGGTTGAGAACTCTACATTGCTTTGGGTTGCTAATTTCGAAACACTCTCGACACGGCGAAGGCGAATGCCCAGCTCTCGGATACGCTCAGCATCGCGAGCGCACTGCGTTCGATACTCGCCAAGTTCCAATTGCAAGGCTGCAACCGAGGCTGCAGACTCCTCAAGGCGCCACTTGGAGAGTTTTGTCTCGGAGGTAAGTGCTTCATTATTGTTGCGAAGTCGCACGGCCTCGCGACAGGAATAGCGCAGTAGCGCCACATTAGCGATGAGCAGCAAAGTTGCCCCCATCGCATAGATGAGTAGATATTTTTTCATACGACAAATGGATTTTGCCACAAATATAATGTTTCAAAATCCACTTGTCAATATATATTTTTTAGAAGGATTTATCCCCTCTCCTCCTCGGTAACGCCCGCCGCAATCTTCTCGGCAATAATATCCATATAGAGATGGGAGTCGAAGCTATAAAGTGCCATAACTCCACGATGGTCCACACATAGTAACTCCTTGGCACGATGAAGTTCATCAGCCATTATCGCGCCCTTGGAGCTTTGTCGTTTCAGCTTTGTTGCCGCCGAATAGGGAATATCGAACTCCACGCCATCACCTCGGCGTGAGAAGCGTATCTCATCTTCGAAAACAGCCACCACCGAAGATCCATCTATAGCCAACACCTCGCCCTGCTCATCAACCCATATAGCAACACCCTCTTCCGATATTTGAGCCATTGCGCGATTGAGTTCAACAAGCGACTCTTTGGCTGAGCTGTTCTCCAATAGTAGCTCCCCCGATACGCGACATATATAGCCCTTAGGTCGAAGCGCACGGAGCGAGAAATTATCGTATAATAGCTCTACGGTCTCTACGCCTACCGCCCCATCACTATCGCATCGAATACATACGCAATTCGTAGTGTGAATCGAGAATCCACCTCGTTGTAACTCCTCTACAATCCTCTGGCGCAACCCCTCTGGCGTAACCCCTATGGGTGCAATGAACAATCTACGAGATAGCGCATCGAGACGAGCGAAATGCTTCTCGAAGTGCAGCGGCTCGAAGCCCTGAGTACGGATATATTCGTAGATATAGGCCACTCCTTACATCATTATCTTGAGTATAAACTCGCGCAGCAACTCTCCATTCGAAGCTCCGCCATCATCAATACCTTTGCTCTTGGCATCGTACTCGGCACAAAGTCCCAAAATTTGAAACACCTTAGAGTTTTGCCACATAGGTGCTCGGCGCGAAATCTCCTTTAGGAAGAATGGCGAATTGAGTCGCATAGCACGACACATCTCGCTCTGGTCGGGCATTGCCACGCCTCTACGGCGAGCATCCCAACATATATAATTATAGGTGAAGAGTTGGCGGAACGAATCGTACAACACCTTAACAGTGAGTAGGAGCGGATAAGCCTTAGGGTTCTCGCCCATATGTTGCGCTATGGTAAGAGCCTTTTCGAGTTGTCTATCGAGGATAGCATTGCTCAACTCGTAGTTGTTGAACTGACGCGAGATGCCAATATGATTTTCGATATCTTCGGGCGTAATTGTGGTGCGCTCCTTCGGCAGCGACACAATCATCTTCTCGAGTTCGTTGCTTATTTTCGATATCTCCATACCAAGATGGGCAACCAATATCTTGCCACTCGCCGAATCGAGTTTCAACCCCTTAGATGCAGCAAATCCCGAAATCCAACGCTCTGCCTCGTAGTCGCGCGGAGATACCGAATCGAAAACCACGCCCTTTGCCTTAATGCTTTTGTAGAGCGGAGTGCGGCGGTCCATAGCCTTACCCTTATGACACAGAACCAAGATTGTCGAAGGTTGTGGCGAGGCTGTATAGGCATTGAGCAACTCCATCTTCTCGAGTTGTTGTGCCTCCTTCACAATTATAGCTTCGTACTCACCCATCATCGGCAGTTGTCGGCAGTAGCTCGCCACCGTACCACCATCGGTGTCATTACCATAGATAACAATCTGGTTAAAGGAGCGCATCTCCTCCGCCATAATACCCTCAGTCAAGGCATCACACAAGGCATCTATAAAGTAGAACTCCTCGCCCTGCAACAGATATATAGGTGCGAACTTTCGCGCCTTTATATCACCCATCAGTCGATTGAACTCCGCTTCGCACGATGCAAATGTAATCTTCTCTGCCATACTAAAGTTAAATGGTAAGTTTTGTAATCTTCAATATATTCTCGGTGTGGGCTCCAACCCTGAAACGTTCATCGGTACGGCGACCTACAACCCATACTATATCCTCGCCAGAGACGAGAATAAACTGTCGCTTGCGCTCGATAAGAGGTACCTTCTGATCGGTGAGATAGTCGCCCACCTTCTTGCGACCCGCCATACCGAATGGAATAAAGGTGTCGCCATCGCGCCAACGGCGGAGATGGAGTGGATATTGCAATTTTGCCTCATCGAGCAGAGCAACATCGCTCGGCAGGTGATACTCATTGACGTTGTCGATATCGGTATGCTCGTAGTAGAGTACCGAATTTCCGCAGTAGGAGCGCATATCATCACGCTCAACTACCACCTCGCACGCATCCTCCTCCTCAATCTTTGCAACCATAATATTACCCCTATCGAGATATGCCACATAGTCGCGTGAGTAGAATCTTCGTCCCGTAGTTCCTCGCTTTAGTGCCTTGTTCAACTCCTCCACGACATCACCTTTGAAACCATAAGTGGAGTTCAACAACTCGTAAATAACAAAATCGCGTGGGTACATTGCATCAATAGCCGAAACCTCGATTGTGTCGATACCGTTATTGTTGTGCACCGCTACTTCGCGAATGCGGTCGATTGCCACATCTATAAATCGTTGTGCATCGTTCAAGCGATAGAGGTTGCCACGCATCAGTGCAGTAAAACGAGGATTTATCTCCTGCAACATTGGCAGAAGTCCCAAACGAATTTTGTTACGCAGATACTTTGTTGAGCGATTCGAAGAGTCCTCACGATATGGGATATGATTATGCACGGCATACTCCAAAATATCCTTACGAGTAGCGTAGAGCAGAGGTCGCACAACTCGACCATATTGACGATTTATACCCGTCAAACCCCTTAAGCCTGTACCGCGAAGGAGGTTTATGAAGAATGTTTCGATTGAGTCGTTAGCGTGGTGCGCCACTGCAATTACGGCATACCCCTCGGTTTGACACAACTCGTTGAACCACTCATAACGCAAACGGCGAGCCGTCATCTCCATCGAATCACCCGTACGCGCCATCTCGCCTTCGGTATCAAAGTATTTGCTATGACATACAATACCTAACTTCTCGCACTCGTGCAGTACCATCTCGGTATCCTCGTCACTCTCCTTGCCGCGCAATCCAAAGTTGCAGTGTGCCACTCCAATCTTGTAGCCCAAACGAACAAAAATGGAGAGCATAACCATCGAGTCTACACCTCCCGATACGGTAAGCAGAATCTTATCCTCGTGCGAGAATAACTCGTGTCGCTCGACATATTTCTCAAAAGCCTTTAGCAATGCCTCTGTTTGCATAATAAAAATTTATCTCTAACGACTCTAACTAAATCACATTCACTTCAGGAGAAATCTCTATTCCGAACTTCTCCTTTACTCTTGCTACTACCTTTTGTGCAAAGGCAATAACCTCGCCACCCGTTGCACCTCCAAGATTTACCAACACCAATGCCTGGCGTTCGTGTACGCCTACATTACCCTCTTTATAGCCCTTCAAGCCCGCCTTATCTATAAGCCAGCCTGCAGCAAGTTTAACCATTCCCTCCTCGGCAGCAGGATAGTGCGGCATATCGGGGTACTCCAACAATAGTCGCTCGGCAACCACCCTCTCCACGATAGGATTTTTGAAGAAGCTACCCGCATTGCCCAAAACTGCCGTATCGGGCAACTTTGAACGGCGAATCGAACATATTGCATCGCGAATATTAGCAAGTGTAGCACCGCCGCGTGCCTCCACCTCGCGCACGACATCGCCATAGCCAAGACGAGGATTTGCGACCTTCGAGAGCTCGATTTCGATAGCCGTAATCACTACTCGTCCTTTCAACGAGTGTTTAAATACACTCTCTCGATAACCAAAGCCACAATGCTCTGCTGCGAGAGTTACAAAGTTGCCACCCTCGACAAAGTACATATCCACATTTTTGATTACATCCTTCGCCTCAACGCCGTATGCGCCTATATTCTGCACTGGCGCGGCGCCAGCTTTGCCCGGGATTAGCGATAGATTCTCTATACCCCACAACTCGCGTTCAACAGCCCAAGCCACCAAATCGTCCCACTCAACGCCTGCACCGACTTTCACTCTTACAGCCGTATCGCTCTCGCCGAGGATGGTAACACTCTTGTCGCAAGGGGTAATAAGGAGCAACTCAATATCTTGAGTAAAAAGCACATTGTTTCCACCGCTCAGCACATACCAGTCCTCCGAACCATACTTAGCGAAGAGTTCGGGAAGTTCATCGGCGCAATCGAACTCGACAAGTCGTTTTGCTACTTGGCGTACGTGGAACGAATTACGCTCCGATATATCGATATTTTCGTAATAACGTATCATTTTGAAAAGAGTCTATAACCCTACGCAAAAATAGGTAGAATATGCGAAAATTGCAAATAATAGAGAGATAGAAATAGCCATTGATTTTTTATATTTTTGGGGAGAGTTGCACTATAATTGCCAAATTTTACTACCTTTGCATCATTATGCGTAAAGTTTTGCACATAATATCCCGAGTTTTCGGAGCCGAGCGAGCCCACTCGCTCTCGGTTCTACTGCTCCGTATCGCCGATAAAATTCCCACTTGCAAGTGGTTCCTACGCAAATTCTACGCAGTAGAGAGTAGCGAATTGGAGCGTGAGGTATTCGGCATACGTTTCCGCAATCCTATAGGTATGGCGGCAGGTTTCGATCGCAATGGTGAGATTTTCCGCCCACTATCAGCGCTCGGTTTCGGCTTTGTGGAGATTGGAACGGTAACTCCTCGCCCACAGCAGGGAAATCCAAAGCCGCGCGTATTTGCACTCCCCGATGATTGTGCAATATTGAATCGTATCGGTTTGGCATCAAAGGGATTGGAGGCTGTACTCGAAAATGTACGCAAGGAGCACGAGGGAATAATTCTCGGTTGCAACATCGGCAAAAACACAATCACACCACCTGAAGAGGCGGCTATGGACTACCTGCGAGTATTCCGAAATCTCTACCAATACATCGATTACTTTGCGGTAAATGTGAGCTACAACACCACCCACAAGCAGTATGTGCCACGAACTCGCGAGAGCATAATGAAGATTTTGGAGCCTCTATTCAACTTCCGTAGAGGTCAAAATCAATATCGCCCGATATTGCTCAAAATATCGCCTGATCTCTCCAACGAAGAGATAGACCTTATGACCGACATAATGGTCGACACTCCTCTCGATGGTATTATAGCAACCAATGCCACCACTCGACCGCACGAACTACAAACCCCACAGGAGGAGTTGCGAAAGATGGGCATAGGTGCAGTGAGTGGTTCGCCCCTCACCGAACGTGCTATCGAAGTTGTACGCAGAGTCTACGAGCGATGCAATGGCACCTACCCTATCATTGGTGTCGGAGGCTTAATGACGGGTGAGGATGTAAAGCGAATGATGGAGGCAGGAGCAACACTCGTGCAGACATATACTGGATTCGTTTACAACGGTTTAGGCTTCGCGGGCAACCTCTGCAAAAACCTAATCACACCCGAAGATACCAAGTCTGACAACCGTTCCGAAACGGAAAATCAATAAGCAATGAGAGCTACAATAGTAACCATAGGTGACGAGATTTTGATTGGTCAAATTCTCGACACCAATTCGCGCTACATATCGCGCGCCCTGAACGCCCACGGCATAGTGGTTGCCGAGCGAACATCTATCGGCGACAATCGCCAACAAATTATCGATACTCTCAATCGCGCTTTGGAGCAGAGCGATATCGTAATTATCACGGGAGGATTGGGTCCAACCAAAGATGATATTACAAAGCATACTCTGTGTGACTACTTCCGTTCGACACTCCGCTATGACGAGAGAGAGGCTGAACATATACGCACAATGTTGGAACGCCGCAACATCGCCTTCAATGAGCTGAATCGCGGTCAGGCAATGGTACCTAAATGTTGTACCGTTCTCCACAATGCACACGGCACAGCTCCAGGTATGTGGTTCGAGCAGGAGGAGCGTGTTTTAATCTCGTTGCCAGGAGTACCTTTCGAGATGCAACACCTCATAGATGAGGAGGTTATGCCACGACTCTGTGATAAGTTCGAGCTGCGAGAGATAGTACATCGCACGATGATAACTTTTGGTATTGCCGAGTCTATTTTAGCCGAAAAGATTGCCTCCTGGGAGGATGCTCTACCGAGTTATATCCACCTCGCCTATCTCCCCGCTCCGAATGTGGTACGATTGCGCCTTTCGGCGTACGAAGTCGAAGGTAGAAAGGTGCGTAACGAGATAGATAATCTCTTCGAGAATCTACGAACAATCATACCGAACAATATTGCTGGATTCGAAGATGCATCGGTCGAGGAGATGGTGCATAATATCCTCATCGAAAGGGGCGAAACTCTCGCTGTAGCAGAGAGTTGCACGGGCGGAACCATCGCCTCCAAATTTACTGCTCAAGCTGGAGCATCAGCCTATTTCCTCTGCGGAGTGGTATCGTATAGCAACCTCTCGAAATGCAATGTTCTGGGTGTGCCAATGAGCGATATTGAGCAATATGGAGCCGTGTCGGAGCAGGTAGCAAAGGCTATGGCGCAGGGCGCGAAGGTCATTTCAGGGGCAAATTTTGCCATTTCAACCACCGGCATAGCCGGTCCAACTGGTGGTAGCGAAGCTAAACCTGTAGGTACAGTGTGGATTGGTATTGCTACGCCGAACAGATGTTTTGCACTCCGAAAAGATTGTGGCACAGACCGTTCGCAAATTATTTCACGCGCTTCCGCATACGCCATTGCGATGCTCTACGAGGAGTTGAAGAGGTAGGATAACTCGAAAATATCTATTTTGATGGGCAATGTTCACATTGTCCATCTTTGTTTTATAGCCATTTTTTTTGTAACTTTGCGCGGCTTTATAGCAACAGCTACTTGGAAATAATCACTAAACAACACAAAATATGATGAAAAAACTACTATTTAGCGTAGTGCTTTGCTCTGCAATGATGGTTTTTACCGGCTGCAAGGAGGAGACCACTACCAAGAGAAGTACTCGCGAGTACAAGGCGATGATTCTACAGACAACATCGCGTAAGCTCAGTTCGACCTACTCGGCTACAATCCGAGGTAAGCAGGATGTCGATATTCGCCCTAAGGTTCAGGGTTATATTACCGACATTCAGGTAAAGGAGGGTTCGGTAGTTCGCCAGGGACAAACCCTCTTCGTTATTGACCAGGTGCCATACCAGGCAGCCCTCGCTACTGCCGAGGCTAATGTCGATGTTGCCAAGGCTCAGGTCGATGCAGCAGAGCTCTCGGCAAACAGTAAGGAGATGTTGTTCGAGGAGAAGATTATCTCGGACTTCGACCTTCGTATGGCGCGCACCACTCTTGCAAGTGCCAAGGCTCAGCTTGCTCAGGCTAAGGCAAACGAGCTCACCGCAAGCAACAACCTCTCCTATACTCTCGTGAAGAGTCCGGTAGATGGCGTTGTAGGAACTCTCCCATTCCGAGTTGGTACTTTGGTAAGCCCTTCGGATGCTACTCCAATGACCTCGGTATCGGATAACTCGGAGATGTATGTTTACTTCTCGATGAGCGAGAGCCAGGTGTTGTCGCTCAAGCGTCAGTATGGCGCACTCGAAAATGCGTTGCAGGAGTTGCCAATGGTTGAGTTACAGTTGAGCGATGGAACCACATACTCGGAGAAGGGACGTATCGAGGCTATTTCGGGTATTATCGACCCTACAACTGGTTCGGTAACACTCCGTGCCAAGTTCCCTAACCACAACCGCCTACTCCTCTCGGGAGGTTCGGGTACAGTTATTCTCCCACACCGCCAGGATGGTTGCGTGGTTATTCCACAGCACGCTACATTCGAGGTGCAGGACAAGGTCTATGCCTACAAAGTTGAGAATGGCGTAGCTAAGGCGAAGATTATCGGTGTATTCGAGATTAGCAACGGTAAGGAGTATATCGTTGAGTCGGGTCTTATCGAGGGTGATACCATCGTTGTTGAGGGTATCGGTATCTTGCGCGATGACTCTCCTATCAAGATCAAGGAGATTGTAACCGAGAAGAAGTAAGGAGTAACAACATAAGAGTAGACAAGAGATGAATATTAAAACATTTATCGACCGCCCGATTCTCTCCTCCGTTATATCAATCGTAATTATAATCGGTGGACTTATCGGTTTGGCTGTACTTCCGATTGAGCGATACCCAAACATCGCTCCTCCTACCATTAACGTATCGGTATCATATCCTGGTGCGAGCGCCGAGACTGTACAGAAGAGTGCACTTGTGCCTCTCGAAGAGGTTATCAACGGTGTGGAGAATATGACCTATATGTCCTCTGCCGCAAACAACAATGGTGGTGGCTCGGTAACTATCTTCTTCAAGCAGGGCGTAAATCCCGATATGGCGGCTGTCAATGTACAGAACTGCGTATCGCGTGCAACACGTTCGCTCCCGAACGAGGTTAACGAGGCGGGTATCACCGTTAAGAAGCGTCAGACAAGTATCTTGGAGCGTATCGCCGTATATAGCCCTAACAACTCATACGATCGAACCTTTATCGTAAACTACATTCGTATCAACCTCGTACCTGCGATTTCTCGTATTCCAGGTGTAGGTGAGGTTGAGGTGCGTGGTTCGGACTACTCGATGCGTATATGGCTCAAGCCTGATGTAATGGCACAGTATAAGCTTATACCTGCCGACATTTCAGCCGTACTCGGCGAGCAGAACATCGAGGCTGCAACAGGTTCGTTCGGTGAGAACTCGGATCAAACTTTCCAGTATGCAATGCGCTATAAGGGCCGCTTGGAGAATATCAGTGAGTTCGAGAATATCGTTGTTCGCGCACTCCCTAACGGTGAGGTTTTGCGTCTGAAGGATATCGCCGATGTTGAGCTCGGTAACCACTCATACCAGTATCAGTGTGAGATTGATGGTATGAACGGAACAGAATTTGCCATCTACCAAACACCAGATTCGAATGCTACCGAGGTTATCAAGAAGATTGATGCCTTCCTCGAGCAGGCGCGTCAGGACTTCCCTGTAGATTTGGAGATGGTAGTCTTGGAGAGTACAAATGACTTCCTCTTTGCTTCGATTTACAACGTTATTCGAACCTTGTTGGAGGCAATTGTTCACGTAACACTCGTGGTGTTTATCTTCCTCCGCGACTTCCGTTCGACAATGATTCCACTCGTAGCGACCATCGTTTCGATTGTCGGAACATTCCTCTTCCTCTTCTTCTTCGGATTCAGTATCAACCTCCTCACCTTGTTTGCGTTGGTGCTCTCGATTGGTGTGGTTGTGGACGATGCGATTATCGTGGTAGAGGCCGTTCACGCGAAGCTCGACTTGGGTTATAAGTCGGTCTACAAGGCAACCATCGATGCAATGGATGGTATCACCTCGGCGATTGTAACTTGTACACTCGTCTTTATGGCGGTATTTATCCCTACATCGTTTATGGGTGGTACTTCGGGTATCTTCTACACCCAGTTCGGTATTACAATGGCGGTAGCGGTAGCAATCTCGGCATTGAACGCCTTGACTCTCTCGCCTGCCTTGTGTGCAATATTCTTGAAGGCAAAGGACGAGCACGGCAATCCTGTGAAGATGTCGTTCGGTAAGCGTATGAGCCTCGCTCTCGATGCTTCGTTCAATCGAATGACTCGTCACTACCTCCGCGGTGTAACATTCTTCCTTCGTCATCGTTGGTTGAGTGGCGTATTGCTCGTTGGAGCCTGCGCTCTACTTTTCTACTTTATGCAGAACACCAAGACAGGTCTTGTTCCACGCGAGGATATGGGAACACTCCGTATCGATGTATCATCGCCTCCAGGAACATCACTTGCTCAGACAGCGAAGGTTCTCGACCGCTTCGACCACGATATCGTACAGGGCATCGAGGAGAAGTTCGTATCGAGTAAGACTGCTGGATACTCACAGGTGGGAGGAGCAAGCTCTTCGCAAGGTAACTTCGTATTGCGTTTGAAGCACTGGGACGAGCGTAAGGGCGATAAGCATAGTGTTATGGCTATCCAGAACCGCGTTAAGGAGTATGGAGAGACCTTCAACGATGCTAAAATCTTCACCTCGACACCGGCAATGATTCCAGGTTTCGGTGCAGCGGGAGGTTTCAACCTCTATGTTCAGGATAGAAAGGGTGGCACGATTGAAGAGTTGGCAGATGTAACCTTCGCCTTTATCGATGCGTTGAAGCAGCGACCTGAAATCAGCACCGTCTTCACCTCGTTTAACCCTAAGTTCCCTCAGTACAAGGTTGATGTAGATGCCGTAAAGTGTAAGCGTGCAGGCACCTCTACCAAGGAGGTATTGAATGTACTGAACGGATACTATGGTGGTATGATGTCAACCCGCTTCAACAAGTTTACCAAACTCTATCAGGTGCGTATCCAGGCCCACCCTAAGTATCGTGTGGACAAGCAGACTCTGAACAACATCTTTGTTCGTATTGGTGAGGAGATGGCTCCTATTTCGCAGTTCATCACCCTCGAGAAGATCTATGCTCCAGAGAACCTTGCTCGATTCAATATGTTCCCTGCCATCAGCGTAAATGGTCGTGCAGAGGAGGGTTACTCTTCGGGAGATGCCATCAAGGCTGTGCAGGAGGTTGCTCGCGAGTATCTGCCTGTAGGCTATGGATACGACTTCTCGGGTATCGCACGCGAGGAGGCTGAGAGTACCAACAATACAGCTATTATCTTCGTCATCTGTATTGTGCTTATCTACCTTATCCTTGCAGGTCTTTACGAGAGTTTCATCGTGCCATTGGCAGTTATCCTCTCGGTACCATTTGGTTTGATGGGTTCGTTCCTCTTCGCAAATATGATGGGCGTGGAGAACAACATCTACCTGCAGACAGGTTTGATTATGCTTATCGGATTGTTGTCGAAAACCGCTATCCTTATCACCGAGTTTGCAGGCGAGAAGCGCGCTCAGGGTATGTCGCTCGCAATGGCAGCATACGCCGCTACGAAGGAGCGTTTCCGTCCAATCCTTATGACCGTCTTGACAATGGTTATTGGTATGATTCCGTTGATGTTCTCTACAGGTGTAGGAGCTAATGGTAACAACACCATCGGCTCGGGCGTTGTCGGAGGTATGATTATCGGAACATTGGCTCTTTTGTTCATACTACCGACATTCTTCATAATTGCCCAGTGGTTGCAGGAGAAGATTAGACCTATTAAAGTAAAGGAAGAAGAGTAATGAAAAAGATAGTTTTAATGGCGAGCCTTGTGATGATGTTCACAAGTTGCTCAATATACAAGAAGTATAGCCGTCCCGAGGAGATCTCCACCAAGAATCTCTACGGAGACATCGAGAAGGCGGACACCACAACTATGGCAGATGTTTCGTGGCGCGAGTTCTTCACCGACAAGCATCTACAAGGCTATATCGAGCAGGGATTGAAGAATAATATCGATATGCAACTTGCTGCCGAGCGCATTTCGCAAGCGGAGTTGTCGTTGCAGGCTGCGAAGTTGGCATTTGTACCTTTCTTCTCGTTCGACCCTAACATTCAGTTTAAGAACAACTCTCCTTACAGCTACACCCTACCCGTAGCGGCAAGCTGGGAGATTGACATTATGGCTCGTAACATAAATGGTAAGCGCCGCGCCGAGGCTTCGTTGGAGTATAGCCGACTCCACCGCCGCAGCGTGCAGACCGCTCTGGTTGCAGCCATTGCCAACAACTACTACACACTGTTGATGCTCGATGCTCAACTTCGCGTTTCGCGTTCGACCTCGGCTTCGTGGAAGGAGAATGTCCGCATTATGAAGGCGATGAAGGAGGCGGGTATGACCAACGCAGCCTCTATCTCGCAGACCGAGGCGAACAGTTGCTCGATTGATGCCTCGTTATACGATTTGGAGTATAAGTTGGTGCAGGCGCAAAATGCCTTTGCACTGCTTCTCGGTGTTACGCCACAAGAGTTCCCTCGTAGCGAGTTGAATGGCGTAGATTTCAAGCAAGAGTTGCTTGTTGGCGTACCTGCGCAGTTGCTCTCGCGTCGCCCTGATGTGCAGCAGGCAGAGTACAACTTGATGTTGGCGTTCTACAATACCAATATAGCTCACGCTAATCTCTATCCTTCATTAACCATCACAGGTGATGGAGCACTCAAAGGTTTTCCTACAAGTTGGGCTTTCTCGTTCTTGGCAAAGTTGGTGCAACCTATCTTTAATGCAGGTAAAAATCGTGCTAACTACAAGATTGCTCAGTCGCAACAGCGCGAGGCTATGCTCAACTTCGAGCACAAATTATTGGAGGCGGGTAGCGAGGTGAATACAGCCTTGACGCAGTGTCGCTCGGCACGCAGTAAGACAGACCTTCGTATTCGCCAAATCGAAAACTTGTCGCAGGCGGTATACAGCACACGCCAGTTGATGAGCCACTCGGAGGCCACCTACTTGGAGGTTTTGACCGCACAGCAGTCGTTGCTCTCGGCTCGTCTGTTGCAGGTTTCCGACCGCTTTGAAGGTATTCAGGGTGTTATTAACCTCTATCGCGCCTTGGGCGGTGGTGTCGATACAAGCGTAGAGCCTGCCACCGAGAAAAACCCAATCTTCAAGTGTAAGAAGAGAGCCACAAAGGACAAGAAGGATAAGAAGTAGTTATACCTAATATAAATAAGTAGAGGTTGGCTATAAGTAATTTAGCCAACCTCTACTTTTTGCATCTATCATCATTCGATTAGAATGGCAGGTCGTCAGCACTATCCGCAGGTACAGCTGGTGCAGCTGGTTGCTGTACGGGCTGCTGATATGCAGGTTGAGCAGGTGCAGCAGGTTGTTGATATGCAGGTTGTGCAGGCTGCTGATATGCTGGCTGTGCAGGTGCAGCAGCAGGTTG
>JAZOWM010000044.1:0-1942 GCA_045659225.1 Alistipes sp. | reverse complement strand
CGCCTTACGGTGTCCAGCCTGACGACCGAGGTGGTTGAAATTCTTATTGTGTCTCATAATTATTCTTTATCAAGTTTGTAAATTGATACATCCATTCCGAACTTCAAATCGAGCGAAGCCAACAAAGCATCGAGCTCTGTGAGCGACTTCTTACCGAAGTTACGGAACTTGAGAAGGTCATTGCGATTGAGCTTAACCAAATCACCAATGGTCTCTACATCGGCAGCCTTAAGGCAGTTGAGGGCGCGAACGCTCAAATCCTTGTCCACCAACTTGGTCTTGAGCAATTGTCGCATATGCAACTCTGGCTCGTTCAACTCAGCCTCCGATGAAACCTCGTCTAGGTTGATGGTCATCTTCTCGTCTGAGAAGAGCATAAAGTGCTGGATAAGAATCTTCGCTGCCTCCTTCAAAGCCTCCTTTGGCTTGATTGAGCCATCGGTTGTAATCTCAAGATTCAACTTCTCGTAGTCGGTACGCTGCTCGACACGATAGTCCTCACGCGAATACTTTACATTCACGATTGGGGTGTGAATCGAATCGATTGGCAACAAACCAAACTCTGCATTCTCCGGTGTATTCTCCTCAGCTGGTACATAGCCACGGCCCTTACCAATGGTGAGGGTGAGCTGCATCTTTGTACCAGGAGCGAGGTGGCAAATTACCAACTCCGGATTGAGAACCTTGAACGATGACAAGAAGTTCGAGATGTAACCTGCGGTAAGCTCGGTTACACCAGCTACGTTGATTGTAGCCTGCTCGAAATCCTGACTGTCGACAGTGCGAATGAAGCGGATCTGCTTGAGGTTCAATACGATGTCAAGCATTCCCTCCTTTACGCCTGGAATAGCGGCAAACTCGTGGTCAACGCCGGCAACCTTAACGGTTGTGATTGCATAACCCTCCAACGAAGAGAGCAACACGCGGCGCAAAGCATTACCGATGGTCATCGCATAACCTGGCTCCAACGGACGGAACTCAAACTTTCCGAACGATGCTGTCGATTCGAGTACGATTACCTTCTCGGGTCTTTGAAATGCTAAAATTGCCATAATCTATTGTGTGTTATTAGTTACTATTTAGAGTACAACTCGACGATGAGCTGCTCCTTGATGTTCTCAGGAATCTCCTCACGCTCTGGACGAGCCAAGAACTTACCGCTCATCGAAGCACCGTCCCACTCCAACCAAGCATAGCGGCTGTGGTTTGTGCCTACCAACGACTCGGTAATAACCTCCAAAGTCTTCGACTTCTCGCGTACCGATACTACATCGCCTACACGCAACGAATACGATGGAATGTTTACTACATTACCATTAACACAGATATGACGGTGCGATACCAACTGACGAGCTGCTGCACGTGTTGGAGCAATGCCAAGACGATATACTACGTTGTCCAAACGGCACTCCAACAACTTCAACAAGTTCTCACCTGTGATACCACCCATACGAGCTGCAGCCTCGTAAGTACGAGCAAACTGCTTCTCCAACAAACCGTAGGTGTACTTTGCCTTCTGCTTCTCGCTCAACTGTACGCCGTACTCCGAAACCTTCTTACGCTTGCGTGCAAGACCGTGCTGTCCCGGTGGTACATTACGCTTGTCGAGAGACTTGTCGGCACCATAAATTGCCTCACCAAAGCGGCGGGCGATTCGAGTTTTTGGTCCTATATACTTTCCCATTGTTTTTTACTTTTTTAAAATCGATTAAGTTTTTCAGTGATTCTCTTCTTTGCCTTCGCGCATTATACACGACGACGGTTTGGAGCGCGGCAGCCATTGTGTGGCAGTGGAGTTACATCGATAATCTCGGTAACCTCGATGCCTGCACCGTGAATTGTACGTACTGCACTCTCACGGCCCTGACCTGGACCCTTCACATAAACCTTAACCTTACGCAATCCCATATCAAAGGCAACCTTTGCGCAGTCTGCTGCTGCA